>VBMC01000017.1 GCA_005879015.1 Methanobacteriota archaeon | reverse complement strand
GTTGATGGGCCTCGCGAAAATGGATCCGGGCGTGAAGTCGCCGCCCCATCGCCACCGGTACACGCAGATTTTCTATTTCCTCGAGGGCCACGGACAAGTCATCGCGGACGGGCAGGCCTACGATGTGAGCGCGGGCTCGGTCGCGCGGTTCGTTCACGGCGAGGAACACACCGTGATCAATCCAGGTCCCGGACTTCTGAGCCTCATCGAGGTTCGCGTCCTTCCCCGTGGCCAGACGGTCTGGGAGTAGGATGGCCTCGCTGCGCACCTGGTTCAAGGCAGTGCAGCCGCACAGCTTCATCGCGTCCCTCGTCGGCGTGGCCCTCGGGACCTCGATCGCGTGGCGCGAGTCGCGGAGCTTCGATGCGATCGGCTTGGTCCTCACCGCGATCGGCGTCGTGTGCCTCCATGCCGCGACGAACATGAGCAATGATTCGATCGACTTTCGCCGAGGCGTGGACGATCTTCCTCCCGAACTCGTGAGCCCCTTCACCGGAGGCGCGCGGGTCCTCCCGGATGGGGCGCTCCCATTCGAGGCCCACCGGCGGGTGTGGATCGGGCTCTATGCGGCGGGAGGCCTGATCGGACTCGTCCTCGCCCTGACCCGGCCGAACGGCTGGATCCTGCTCGTGCTCGGAGGGATCGGGGGGGCAATCGGGATCTTCTACACGCTCCCTCCGTTCGCACTCCAATACCACGGAGTCGGGGAGGTCGCCGTCGCGCTGATCTTTGGACCCATCGTGGTCCTAGGCTCGTACGCGGTTCAGCGCGGTACCTTGGGATGGGAACCTTTCATCGCGTCGATTCCCCTCGGTCTGCTCGTCGCGGCGTTCCTCTTCGTCAACGAAATGCCGGAACATCTGACGGACCCGCGAGGGGGAAAGCGGACGATCCCGGCGCGGGTCGGCCTGGAGAAGTCCGTAACGGTGTACGAGATCCTCGTCGACTCGGCACTGGTCCTCCTCGCAATCTTCGTGGGCCTCCGACTGATCTCCTGGTTCGCATTGGTCGGGATGGTTGCTTTGATCCCCCTGGTTCGGGCTCGGGCCGTGTTGCGCGCTCACTACCGCGAATATCCGGCCCACATCCGCGCGAATGTGGGGACGATTCAGGCGGTTCTCTTGCTCGGCGGCGCCATGACGCTTGCGTACGTGATCTCCGGAGTGGCGAATCTATAGCCCGATGGCGAAGTCGAGGACGATCGAGAGAGCAACAATGACGTGGGCGGCGATCGTGCCCGCGATGACGCCCTCGAACCGCGCGGTGGTCCGCGGCTCGGGAAAAATCCGAGCGATGACGAGGTACGCGCCGAGGACGGCGAGCATCCATAGGATACCGCCGCCGCGCCTGCCGACGTACGACACGATTCCGATGGGCAAGGGCGCGAGCAGGAGGCCGAAGAAGACCTCTCTCGCCCGCTCGAGGCCGAGGATCGTGACCGGCGTCCGTTTTCCTTTCGAAACGTCCTCCGTGCGATTGGGGAAGTACCGCGCGAACGAGATCGCAGCCGCCAGGAACCCGAGGACGACCGAGGCGAGCGCGCTCTCGGAGAGGCCCGCCCCGCCGAACGCGATCGTCGCTCCGATCGTCATGATCGGTCCGAAGGCGAAGAATGTGGAGATCTCTCCGATCCCCCGGTAGCTCAGTTGGAGCGGCGGTGAACTGTAGCTCCATGCCAGGACGGCACCCGCGAGGCCGAAGGCCAGGAGGACCGGATTCCGCGTCAGGAACACGAGGAGCAAACCGGCTCCCGCCCCGATTCCGAAACAGGCTCGTCCGAGTCGGACCACGTCTCGGGGGTCGGCGGTGAGATTCCTCGCGGCCGAGCTGTCAAACGCGAACCACGAGCCCGGGGAAGCGGGCGGTGCAGACCGATTGCGGCCTTCGTAATATCCTTTAGACAGGTTCGCTCCCGCCTGGATTCCCACGAGCGAGATGAGGATCAGGGCAAACCACAGCCCATCGAACTGCGCGCCCGCGTGGATCGCTACGGCGGTTCCAACGATCGCAGGCAAGATCGATGCTTCGAACAATATCGCCTGGGACGCTCGGATCCATTCGCGCACGTTCATAGCGCCGCGAGTTCCGCGCTTCAGAAAAAGGATTCCGTTCGGGTCCGGCGTCGAACCCTCCGGTTCACGCGAATACTATCATGTTTGAGAATAGGCTCCTCACAAATGTTCCGTTTTGGTTATCCTTAAGTGGCATCCCTTCTCTGTCCGTCGTGTGGCGCGGGGGTACCGGCGGAAGCGTTTCTACTCGACACCGATCCGCGTCCTTACGCACCTCTCTTCAACGGCCGCGAGTGAGCCCGGGACGCTGAGCGCGGTCACGCAAGAGGGCATTGCGTCGGCCACGCATTCTGGCCGAACGACCGCCACGAAATGGCTGGCGCGCATGGAATCCACGGGCCTCATCACCGGAGAACGGGCCCACGTGCCGGGCCATCGAGTCCGGAAGACCGTGTATCGTCTGACCCACGAGGGCTGGGTCGAAGCGACGAAACTCCGGGGCCGCCTCCAAGGAGACATCGTGGAAGTCCTTGCCCCAGGCCTCGACCCGACGCCGATGCGGGTCGCGGAGATCCCGGAGATTTTCCCCGCCTACGTGAACCTCACCGCCGCCGTATCGCTCGTCCGCGGAGGGCGGCTCGACTTCACGCGTCTCCATGGAATCGGTTCGGGTGCGGTTCCGCCGGTCCTCTGGGGAGACACGCTCCGCCGACTCGGACGCATGTTCGGGCGGTCCGACGAGCAGCAGGCGCTCGACACGTGGGCCTCCTCCCAGGTCGGCATGCTCATCGTGACCGGCATCGCGGGCATCGGAAAGAGCACCGTCGTCGCGAGCTGGCTCGTCCGTCAACGGCCGCGGCCGTACATCTATTGGTTCGAGATTCATGAAGGCACGACGAATTCCGCGTTCTTGCGGGATCTCGCGGCGTTCCTCGCCCGTCTCGGCAAGCGCGGTCTCACGAACCTCTTGAGGGAGCAAGACGAGCCGGAACCGCGCGTCCTAGCCCGACTCCTGGTCCACGAACTCACGGACATGCCCATTCTCCTCGTCCTCGACAACTTCCATCGAGCCGAGGCGGATCTTACGCGGCTAGTCCGGGGCCCGGTCTTCCAGCTTTCCCAATCGACGGGCACGAAGGTCCTCGTGATCTCGCGCACGGTTCCGGTGTCGACCTCTCGGCGCAAGACACCGAGAGAGGCGCGCCCCGAGGTGTTGAGGCTGGGCGGCCTCGACTTGGAATCATCGCTCTCCCTGCTCCGAGTGAAGGGGTTTGCCGGCGACGAAGTTGCCATCCGGCGGGCGGCGAACTCCGCCCGAGGCCATCCCATCCTGCTCTCATTTGCGGCCCAGACCGGGTCCACCGCCAGCGGCGAAATGACGCGTTACCTGGAGCACGAAATTTGGCGGACGCTCTCGAAGGAAGAACGTACCCTCCTTGAGGCCGCCTCCCTGTTCCGCGGGTTGGTGCCGCTCGACTCGCTGCATTGTTTCTCCAAGGATTGGCAAACCGCCCTTCACAGCCTCCTGACAAAAAACCTGCTCGCCCCGACGATCTCCGGGGGTATCGTAGTCCATGATTCGATTCGTGAATACATCCGGGATCGGTTGCCGGAAGCCCGACGACGCGCGTTCCATTCCCTTGCCTCGGCTTACTTCTTGGACGGTTCCGATATGCACGACCGTCTGGAGGGAATGTATCACCTTGTGGAGTCGGGAGATCTGAAGGAGATCGGTTCGTATCTCACATCCCAGGGAACGGGCCTCCAAGATCTCCTTCCTGCATCGGACCTCCTTGCGGTCCTGAGGAAGGTTGACCGGGCAAGCCTTGACCCCGTTGCGGGATGCATCCTGCCCGAGGTCTTCGGAGACGCCCTCCGAGCGTTGGGCGACCTCCAACCGGCTCTCTTAGAATACCGCAACGCCGTCCGCCTTTGTGAGGTGACCGGACGGGCTGCGTCGGTGCCGCGCCTCCTTCGAAAGATCGCCTCGATTGAACGCTGCCGCACGAATCATGCGAAGGCGCTTGGCCAACTGGTCGAGGCTCAAGGTCGTCTGGAGGACTACCCCGATCCTTCGGAGGCCGGGGAGGTCCTCAGGGAGATGGCACTTTTGGAGCGGACCCAAGGGCGCCTGGCGGAGGCCGCCGTCCACATGAACGCGGCGATCGACCTGGCGACGGAAGGTTCTGCCCCGGCCGCGTTGTCGAGATGCTTCACCGCCCTCGGAAGCATTGAGACGGATCGGGGCGAGCTCGAGCGCGGCCTGGAGTACAAGCGAGAAGGACTACGGATAGCGGAGCGAGCCGGGAATCTCACGGAAACGGCGCGAAGTAGCATTTCCATCGGGACATCATATCACGCGCTACGCCGATACGAGGACAGCGTAAAGTGCTACGACCGGGCACTGCAAATCGCCCGGCTTGTCGGAAACTTGCGCCTCGTCGCATACGCGATGATGAATCGATGTGCGTCTCTTTTGGACATGGGTCGCGCCGATGAGACGGCGGGCGAGCTGGCGGAGGCGAAGCGGCTATTCCAAATCTTGGAGGAGAAGGACACGCTCGCCTTGCTCGATGTGTACGAGGGACAACGAGAGTTCGAACTGGGCCGCTGGAGTCGCGCGACCCAGTTGTGGGATCGCGGATTAAGGGGCCTTCGGGCCTTCGCGGATCGGGGAGACCTGGCCTGGTCCCTCGTATACATTGGACGCTTCTGTCTGGAGCGCGGAGAGACGGCGGAGGGACGGTCTTATCTTGACGAAGCCGCTGCAATCGCTCGGACACTCGGGAGTACGGCTCTCCTTTCGGAGGTAGAGCGGCTTCTCCGCGAAACCGGAGTCCCTTCAAGTCGCCCCGCCGCATAGCCAGACATTGGCCTAATTCGGGTCTTTTGGCGGAGGGTCCACGTATCACCTCGTGGTATCGACAATCCGCCCATTATCAGATTTAAAACTAACCTGCCTTGTTCCGTTTTCTCCCGCCAAACGGGTTCGTCCTCGCGGTTCGGCGAGGTTAAAACGCCGAGGATCGATTCCACCGTATGGCCGCGTTCCCAAATGCCCGGGGCCGACATCCGTTCCACATGCACGACATGATTGGAAGCCAGCCTACGCACGTTGAAGAAGCGATTCTGCGGGTCCGTGCAAGCGACTTCGGTTCGTCACTCGCCCGGGCAAGACATCTCGTCCTGACCGGATGTGGCACGTCCTTTCATGCGGCGATGTACGGTGCTCGAGTTCTGCAGGCCGCCGCCCGCGCGGGGAACGTGGTCGAGGCGGTTCACGCGTATGATTTGGCGAACCGTCCGTATCCACCCGGAAGGGCAACGATCCTCGGGGTGAGTCACAGCGGGACGACTCCCACGACGAATCAGGCTCTCGCGCGTGCGAAGCGCGCCGGTCATCGGGTCCTGGGCGTCTGCGGCCTCCCGGACACGAAGATGGAGGAGATCGTCCGCCGAACCCTCGTAATCGGCTCGATGCACGATCGCTCGTGGGCGAACACGATGAGCTACACGACCCAGTTGGCCGCCTTTGCGGTCCTAGCGTCACACCAAAGGCGGGATCGGGTCGATCTGACGCGCGGCATCTCAAGGATGCCGCAGGTCATCCGCAAGACGTTGGAGACCGAACGCGCCATCGTGGAGATCGCCCGACCGATCGCACGACGCGACAAGATCACTTTCCTCGGGGCGGGGTTCGATGAGATCACGGCCTTCGAGGCTGCCCTGAAAATTCGCGAGACGTGTGGACTGACCGCGAGCGCGTATCATCCGGAGCAGTTCCTTCATGGTCCATTCCTCTCCCTCGATCGAAACGAGTCCATCGTGTTTCTCCGAGGCCGGCAGGATGGGACACGCGCCGATGTAATCGGCCGAGTGCTTTCAAAAGCCGGCGCAGAGGTCACGACGATCGGTGAGCACCCGCGAGCGTCGATTCGGCTTCCCTCAACACATCCGTACCTGCGGCCGATCCTCTCCGTGATTCCGATGCAATTCCTCGCGTACTATGCGGCCCTCGCACGGCATGCGAATCCGGACATCATGCGGACGGATATTCCCCGACTTCGTGCGGGAGTAGCGGCGCTGTTCCACTGACCGCGATGTCCGGGGGGATCCCCACCAGGGTCTTCGTCTCCGTGCCGTTTCGAAGCATCAGGAGGAGAAGCATCTTGCCGCTACCGTACGTGATCTGGAAGCGATCGACTTCCGACTTGTAGAGCCGAGCCGGCCGCCGACGTCCTTCCGTGACGAATCCTGCTTCCGAGATGAGTCCGAGCGACGTGAGTCGGCGCACGCGCCGGTAGCACGCGGCGATCGGCACACGGTATCGGCTCGCGATCGCCTGGGCGGTGAGGTTCTCCTGATGCAGCGCGATCAGGATCCGCAGGGCGTGGTCGTCCAAGAGGGACTGCCCGTCTTTGTCGTACAGAAGGAGATCCTCGGCCACCAATCGAGGTCGAGGGGCCGGACTTCCGCCATTGGGCGGTCCGACAAGGGCCACGTGCCGGATTCGTGCTCGTTGGCTTAAAAGGGCTGGGCTCCCGTTATCATGATTGAACGAGACCCGAGGCGATTCTCCCCGCGACGTCGGGTTCTCAGCCTTCGAGGGCGCGCTTCACGTTGGCCGCGAATTCCTCGGTCTGCGATTTCAGCTTCGTCCGCATGAAGTTGTCCATGATTCGCGCCAAGGGACCTTTCGCGTTCACGGCCATCGTGTAGACGATTCTCGTCCCTTTCCCCGCGGGCGTGAGTTCGGTCGTCCCTATCATGTCGATGTTTTCTGCTTCGGCACGGAAGCGACCTCGGCGCAAAGGAATTTGTTCCAACGTTTCCGTCAAGACTTTGATCGTCTGCGAGAGCGGCCCGATTTTGACTGTCAGGGTCCATCGGGCGTGCATGGCGTCGAGGACCTCGACGTTCTCGACCCCTGGGACGCACCGGCCGACCTGCTGCATGTCGCTCAGGAAGGACCACACCTCTTCCACAGATGCGTTCACGTCGAACGCGACGGTCCCCGCGGGCATCGCTCGCGTGCATGACGGAGCGGAGCAAATAAGTTCACGTTATGGATCGAAGATAAATCTGCGGCCACGGTCTTGTTCGAAGGACGCACGTCCGCTAAAGAAGGAAAGGGCCGAGGGCCTCCCCCGAGATGCCTCGGCGTATGGGGTCGCGAGGGCGGACTCAGCCCTTTCGCAGGAACGGAAGGCCGGTGCGCTTGTTTACGCCGACCTTGCGGTTCTTGGGCATTTCGTCCATCGGTTTGCCGCTTTTCGGTTTCCGCTTACTGAAGAAGTAGATCGTTACTTTCGGTCCCTTCTTCAGTTTCACATCTCGCGAGTACAGCGTCCATCCCTGGTACGTGTACGGCATGTTTGACCTCGTTCCTCCAACCGCTAGGGTGTAAAAAGCGTTTCCCTCCCGAGAACTGTCTGACGATTTTTGTTCTGGTAGCTGTTTAACAGCTTGAAAATAGCGCATCTTGGGCTTATGGAGGATAGGCGACAGGGAAGCGGAACCGACTACTCCCTCCACCCCGACACGTGCGGCTTGAACGTAGACCGACCCGCTCTATCGACCACCTGGCAAAACCGCGACCACAGGAGACGGTTTGAGGAATTGCCGGCGAGCACCGGCTCGAACGGCCCTCCAATGATTCGCGTGCAGAAGGACGTCCTTCATGAAACGAAGGGCTACCAGGTTGAATGCGACGAAGACCCGATCGAACTGCGCTTCACATGCTCCCGGGCGGCTCGACTCCCTCCGACCACGATCCTACCCTGCGCGACCTCAACCCGGCCAAGCGGCGTTCGCTTTGAATACGACCGCGACCTTTGCGTACCCGTGAGCGCGGACGTATCGCAG
The DNA here is from genome assembly GCA_005879015.1 of Methanobacteriota archaeon. Lineage (GTDB taxonomy): Archaea > Thermoplasmatota > Thermoplasmata > RBG-16-68-12 > RBG-16-68-12 > RBG-16-68-12. The sequence goes on along the minus strand of VBMC01000017.1, from coordinate 12,652 downwards.
CTCGTGGAGCGTCTCGGTCCGAGCCGGGTCTTGACGGGACCTTCGATTCCGCCACGATACCAGACGGACGCATTCCGCGCGCACCGCGGCTCTCTCTTGGAAGAGCACGGTCCGTCCCCCGCCGCGGTGGTCTTGCCCCAATCGGTCGACGAGGTTGTGACGGTCGTCCGTTTCATGGTCGATGCGGGATTGAAAATGGTTCCTTGGGGCGGCGGAACGGGTCTCATGGGCGGGGCTCGTCCGACATTCGATTCGATCGTCCTCGACCTTCGGAACATGCGTCGCGTTCGCTCAATCGATGCCGTTTCGGGTACTGCGACGGTCGAGGCCGGGATCGTGTTGGAGGTACTGGACCGACGGCTCCGGAAGCGAGGGCTCACCCTGGGACACGATCCCTGGTCCCGGCCCCGGGCCACCGTTGGCGGAGCGATCGGGACGAACGGCATCGGCTACGCCGGATATCTTCGCGGGACGATGGGAGACCAGGTCCTGGGACTCGAAGCCGTCCTCGGGGATGGGAGCGTGATTCGAACCCGGCCCGCCGCCCGATCCACGACGGGCCTGGATCTGAAGCGTCTCTTCATCGGTTCGGAAGGGACGCTCGGCATCGTGACCGGCGCCACCCTTCGTGTGTTCCCCGTCCCGGAAGCGGAGGAGATTCAGGCGTTCCGCTTGAAGGACTTCGCAACCGGATTCGCGGCACTCGGCAGGCTCTATGACGACGGATTGACACCCAGCCTCATGGATTTCGAAGAGACGTTCGAGGCCCCGGCCCTCCCCTGGAGCGGCGAGGCGGGCCCGCCCACGCTCTACCTGGGATTCGCCGGGGCAGAGGAGATTGTGGCCGCCTCGTGGAGGATCGCACGCCGGTGCCTGAAGGCGGCCCATGCGAGGGCCCTGCCGGACCGCGAGGCGCGGGATTATTGGAGGACCCGCCACGACATCATCTACATGCACGACGAGATTTCCCCCGGGGTGACTCGCGCCGACGTCGCGCTGAAAGAGACCATCTTCGACTACGTTCATGTCGCCCTGCCTCGCTCGAGGATCTTGGCATTCCGGCGGGCCGCATTGCCGATCCTTCACCATCACAACGTCCATCCGATCGGCTTCGGGTTGTGGACTCAGCCGGAGCTGGTCTCCGTGGAAGTCGTGAAGCCCGTCGTCGGTGAGCGTGCCGCGGCAAAAGCCGCCGTCGCGGGGGCGCTCGATTCCCTGATCCGCAAGGCCCATGCGCTGGGTGGCTCCATGGAATACGTGCACGGGATCGGGGTGAAGCTCGCGCACCTCATGGGCGAGGAGCTCGGGACCGGAGTGGACCTCGCACGCCGAATCAAGAACGCTCTCGATCCGTCGGGCATTCTGAATCCGGGGAAACTGGGACTGTAAACATTCACCGGGGCGCGAATCCGTGCCCCCGGGGGATGGCCGTTGCGAAATCTATATGAGTCGCCCATTCAGCGGAATATATATTAATCCGAACATAACTTCGCCCTCAAAGGCAGGGATTGGATTGCAGCCACCACCCCCGATGATGCGTGGGCCGATGATGATGGATCGACGCCGGCTCGTGGGCCTGGCAATCGTTGTCGGGCTCGTCTTCCTGATGATTGGAGCTCTCCTCGTCGATGCGAGTCGCGCCAAATTTGACCCGTCAGAATCTGCGGAGGCCACGAGGGCGCGTGAGAACTTGGGCGTCGTCTGGGGTCCTGCGGTGGCCCATGTTGGAATGTTCTTGTTCGTCATCGGCCTGATTAGCGCCGCCGTGTTTTTCGAGGATCTGGATGTCTTCGTCCGATTGTTCCTGGTGATCCTGTCCTTCCTCGCGGTTCTCCTGATTTTGGCTGGCTCGACGACCATCTTCGGCGTGCCGTGAGCCCGGGGGGACAACGATGCCAGGATTCGGCGAGAAAATCTGGGAGATGGGCAGGTCGCCCTCGCAGCATCTGGGCCTCCTGGTCTTCGGTCTCGTCGCCCTCCTGACCGGCCTCATCAGCCGATCCATGGTGGCCGTCGTGGGAACCGCCCCGGCGGTCGCCGCGATCACGTTGACGGCCTTGGTCCTGGTCGGGATCGGAGGGTTCTTCGTGACCTTGGCGCTGTTCCTCGGTGCCTACACGGCGAGCGGGGAATCGTGGACCACGACGGTGTGGCGGATCGCGCAACTCCTCGCCGCGGTCCTCATCCTCATTTTCGTCTTTTGAAACGACCAACCTCGGGGGCGGTGCTGCATGCCCTCACCGTCTCTCCCTTTCCAACTTGTGTATGCCCCGGTAGGAGGGTCTTTCATCGGGACTTAGCGCGCCATGCCGCTGGTGACCGACATGATCGGGGGAAGGAAATCGGCGATCATCCTCCACGACTCGCCTTCGTCGCGGCTCGCGAACAGCTGGCCCGTATTCGTTCCGACGTAGAGGCCGAGCGGATCTTCCGCGTCCGTCGACATCCCCTCCCGTAGCACGCCCAGGTATGCGTTCGGACCCGGTAGACCTTTCGTTGCCTTGCGCCACGTCTTGCCCGCGTTCCCCGTCTTCCAGACGGCCATCTGTCCCTTGTGGAACACGCGGTTCATCGCGCCAATGAGCGGGGTGACGAAGGCCGTGCCCTTCCGGTCGGGATGGGCCGCAATCGGGAATCCGAAGTCCGACGGCAGGCCTTTGGTGATCTCCGTCCACGCACCCCCGTCCGGCCCACGGTGGTACGTGCCAGTGTGGTTCTGCTGGAAGAGCGAACCGTCGCCGGAGGCGTCCCACGCGAGTTTGTGGACACACTGCCCCCACTCCGGATACGGGTTCGGGAGAAAACCCGCCCGCACGCCGCGGTTCTCCATGGTCCACGAGCGTCCCGCGTCCCGGGACTCGAAGGCGCCGACCGCGCTGATCCCGATGACGAGGTGCTTCGGTTTCCGTGGATCGACCAGGATGGAATGGAGGCAAAGACCGCCGCCCCCCGGCTGCCACTCCTTCCGTGTGGGGTGGTAGTTCAGGGCCCCGATGTCCTCCCACGTGTCGCCGCGATCCTCGCTGCGGAAGAGCGCCGCGGGTTCGACTCCCGCATAGATCGTGTCGGGCTCATTCGACGAACCCGGCTCGATGTGCCACACACGACTCACTGCGAGGTCCGACCCCTCTTTGAACTTCGGCGAGGAGGAGGTCGGTTTCGGTTCGCTCCCGATTCGCCCGCGGTACACCGCGGGGCCCCAGGGTTCCGCGCCGTGCGGCGCGGCCGCGTACACGGTCCGCCCATCCCTCGGGTCGAGGCCCATGTGGTACACGCCAGCACCCGCCAAGAACGGGCCCGCGACGGACCATTTCCTCCGGTCCGCCGAATGGAAAAGGAATCCGCCTTTCTTCGTCCCGACTGCCACGACGACGCTGTCTTTCTTGATCGTTCCTACCATGTCAACCACCCGCAACGCTGGGCAAGATATGCACGACGTCCCCCGGCTTCAATGCCACGGTGGGAAGCGGCGTCATCACGAGGTCTTCGTTCAAGAACAAGTTCACATACGGACGTCGTCGGCCAGACTCGTCGACAACCCGATCCCGGATTCCCGGGAACGAGGAATCGAGCGCCTTCAGCATGCCGGCGAGGTCCGATGCATCCAGGACGACTTCGTCCTCTCCCGCCGTGTACGAACGGAGGGCGGGCGGGATCCGCACGAGGACACCGATCCGGGCGATCTCTCCTGCCGATGCGCGGGACATGACACCTCCTCCCGGCCGGGGCATTCACGGCGAGACGAAAAGGTTTTGGTCGGCGTGTGTGAATCGGCGAGGGGCCGTGTCCGAGGGCTTATCTCGGGTCAGTCCCTCCGGGCGCTTGATGGATTCCCAGGAAATCTTGGACGTCGCGCTTCGTCTTGCGAAACAGTCGGAGACTCCCGCCGACACGACGATCAATGTCCCGGTGAAGGACGTGAAGCGCGCGCTGTTTGGCATCGATGTGGACGCGGCGGACCTGCTCGTGGCCAGGGAGACGGGCTACGATCTCGTCATCGCGCACCACCCGACCGGGGGAAGCGCGATCCTGGACTTCCCGAAGGTCCTCTCGAAACACGGGGACATCCTGACGCGCCATGGAGTACCGAGCGACGCTGCCGCTTCCGCGGTCCGGGAACTGCAAGAAGAGCGGGAGCCCCGAGCCCACGCGGAGAACTATGACCACCTGCCGTCGGTTGCTCGATTGATCGGGATGGGGCTCATGTGCATCCACAACCCCTGTGACGAAATCGGGAGACGCGTCATGGACGAGACCCTGCGAGCCCGTCTCCCTCGCGACGCCCATGTGCGCGACGCGATCGCGGCGCTCGAAACGATCCCGGAATTCCGAGCGGCGAAAACCCGCATCGTCGTCCGCATGGGGAAGGCGGAGAATCCCGTCGGAAAATGGGCGGTCCACCACGGCGCGGGGACGAACGGAGGCGTCCCGGTCGCCCGCGCGGCCTTCGACCACGGAATCGACACGGTTTTCTACATCCACATCGATGCGGGGGCCCTCCGACGGTTGTGGGAGGTCTACGGCCGCGAGGGCCTGAAGAACCTCGTGGTCACGGGTCACCTGGCTTCGGACAGCATCGGCATCAATGTGCTCGTCCGGGAGCTTCGGGCGCGCGGTCTGCGCGTCGATACGTACAGTGGAATTATCGACGTCTGAGCATGATTATTATTATGATATACGATATAATTCAATGGTAAGCCTTAACTATTCCCTATCGATACCCGAGGGCAGGGTTCCTTCTGCCGTTCGAAATCGTCATTGTGAGCAACACCCCCCTCACGCCGCTGAAGGACATCGACGATGTGTCCCTCCTGTTCCTCACGCAGATCGGGTACATCCCGAAAGGGTACGACCCGAAGACGGACGCCTCGAGCGTGCGGGATTCGGTGCCCTACAGGTTGTTCGTCGAATGCCTCCTGGGCCGGATGGACAAGGGGTGGACGGTGGAACAGCTCGCGGCGAAGCTGAAGACGACGAAGGCGACGATCTATCGTCACATCAACAAACTCAAGGAGATGGACCTCTTGGACGAGGTGAACGTGAACGAGCGCGGGACGATCCGCAAGGGCTACCGGATCCGATACGGAAATCTCTCGAAAGCATGGAACTTCGTCGAATCGAACGTGGAGATCGCCATGGAGAACTACCGCAAGACGGTCGACCATCTTGCGAAGCTCGCGGAGCAACGGAGGTGAATGCGTGGCGGACGAGATCGTCTCCCTGACGAAGGGTTCTCGCTATCGCATTGAATCGATGGAGACGCGGGAGCGCACGAAGGTGACGAAAGGGGTGTTCCGCGGCTACGCCACGATCGGAACCGACGACGCGATCGTGATCGAACTGGACGACAGCCATCAGGAATTGAAGGGGAAGCTCCGACTGATCCCCTTGCACGTCGTGCTCGCGGTGGATGTCCTCGAGCACGTGCCCGGCGATGCGCCGAAGGTCGAGAAGCACGGGACGATGTACGGCTAGCATCGACCCGTACCAAGGTTCATGTCCCGTCGCGAGATATCTTTTCCATGACGATGGCACCGGTGCCCGCTCGGAGGATTCCTCCGCCGCGCGGTTGGCTCGGCCTCGCGTTCCTGGCGGTTTGGCTGTATCTGATTTCCCAGCTGCTCCGGATCTTTCCAAGCGGGACCGCGGACGCGTTCGACCTTTCCATCCCGGAAGCGAGGCAGGTCCTGGCGATCACCGCAGGGCTCGGTCAGATCGTGCTGTTCGCCGGACTCACGGCCGCCCTCTGGAGGGCGAATCTCGCGGCCGGGGTCTCGGGATCCCGCATTCGAGGGCTCGGACTCGGGGTCGCGGGGGTCCTGTTGCTATCCCTATTCGAAATCGCTCTGTTCTTCGACTGGATCGGCTTCTTCGTGAGTCCCGTCAACGAACTCTCCCACTCGCCCGCCCTGGATGCAGGGATCATCGCGGGAACGGCCCTCGTCTTCGCGGGACTCGCGTCTCTCGGCGTAGGACTCGCACGCGCAGTGGACCTGTTTGGGCGGGCGCAAGCCGTCGTCCCGGAGGCTCCTGTGCGCTCGGAGGAGCCAGGCTGACCCTCGTGGGCGGTCTCGACGCAGAATTTGTCGAGGCCTTGGCCGGAGAGATCCGCGATCGAAGGCCCGCCTCGAAGGACGAGTTCGAGCGGGTCAAGCTGCGCTTCGCACGCGCGCATCGTCTCGGAGGCCTTCCATCGGATGCGGCGATCCTCGAGCGGATGCCCCGTGCCGACCGGGAGGGAATGAAGGACCTCCTGCGTGTCAAGCCGGCACGGACGGCGAGCGGCGTTGCGGTGGTCACCGTGATGACCGCCCCCCATGGATGTCCGCACGGTGTCTGCACATATTGCCCGGGTGGACCGCGGTTCGGGACACCGCAGTCCTACCTGGGCACGGAACCCGCTGCCCGGCGGGCCGCGGATCATCATTACGATCCCAGGGGGCAGACCGCGTCCCGAATCGAGGCGTTGCAGAGGATCGGACATGATACGGACAAGGTGGATTTGATCGTCCTCGGCGGAACCTTCACCGCCCTCGAAGCGGGCTATCGGGAGTGGTTCGTGAAAGGGTGCTTCGACGGGCTTAACGGATTCGAGGCTTCGAACCTCACGGCCGCGCAGGCCGCCAACGAATCGGCCGCGAGCCGATGCATTGGCCTGACGATCGAGACGAAGCCGGACTGCTTCCTGGGCGTCGAGGTGGCCGAATCCTTGGACCTGGGTGCGACCCGCGTGGAGCTGGGGATTCAAACGACCCACGAGGACGTGTTGGAAAGGGTGCACCGGGGTCACACGGACGCGCAATCCCGGGAGGCGATGCACCTCGCGAAGGACGCCGGGCTGAAGGTCGGGGCGCACATGATGCCCGGCCTGCCGGGATCGGATCCCGATCGGGACATGGAATCATTCCGCGTCCTCTTCGAGGATCCCGCCTACCGCCCCGACTTTCTCAAGATCTATCCGACGCTCGTCCTGCCGGGTACCGCCTTGCATGGGCTCTGGAAATCCGGCCGTTACACGCCCCTCGGCACCGAGGAAGCCGTGGAACTCATCGCCCGAGTCAAGGCGATCGTCCCTCGATGGTGTCGGATTCAACGCGTCCAGCGGGAGATCGGCGCGCCGGACATCGAGGACGGCCCGAAGCGAGGGGACCTACGAGTGTTGGCGAAGGAGCGCCTCCGTTCCCGAGGCCTCGACTGCCATTGCGTCCGGTGTCGCGAAGTCGGTTTCCGTGGAGTCTCGCCGCGCCTCGAGGCGCTCACCCTGTTGCGCACGGAGTACGATTCCTCGGACGGCCTCGAGGTGTTCCTGAGCATCGAGGATCCCGGGCGCGACGTGCTCGTCGCCTACGCGCGCCTCCGGATCGGGGCGAAGGAGGCGACCGTCCGCGAGTTGAAGGTCTTCGGCCGGCTGGTGCCGATCCACGAGTCTGCCGGGGAGCGTTGGCAGCACCGCGGATTCGGACGGCGATTGATGGCCGAATGCGAACGGATCGCCCGCGATGAATTTCGCCGGTCCCGGATGCGGGTCACGTCCGGCGTCGGCGTCCGAGGGTATTATCGTTGTCTCGGCTACCGACTGGAGCGGCCGTACATGGATCGGACGCTTTGATCACGCGACTTCCTTGATCCAGCCGAGGCGCTTCCGCTTGCTCGCCTCGACGTCGGCCGCGTTCCGGAAGGAAGACTCCGTTTCCGCCAGGTAGTCGACCGCGAGGCGCAGTCCCTCCCGGGTCGGCGCTTTCACATCGACGCCCGCGCGCGTGAGCTGTTGCCGCACGATGGGCATCGCGGCCTCATGACCCCCCATGCCGTCACAGAAGTCCATGATGATCTGGTCCGTCACGGCAATGAACTCGTGCGTGGCCTCCTCGACGGCCTCGCGCCGAGACATTTTCGCGTCGGATTGGGCGATGATCGACTTCGCGAGGGCGAGGAATCCCGCTTCCACGTTCTGCCCGGTCTTCGCGGAACTCAGGAAGCCGGTCACTCCGAGGGCTTCCTTGAGATCGTCCAGTTCCTCCTGAGCTTGCCGTCGCGAATCGGCGAGGTCCACCTTGTTCCCGACGACGACGAGGGGGATCGGGTTCGTCACCACGAGCAAGTGTGGGATCCAGTAATTCTGGAGGCTCTCCGCGGTCTCCAGACGCGTGACGTCGTACATGAGGAGGGCTCCCTTGGCCCCTTGAAAGGAACTCTCCTGGATGCCCTTGTATCCTTTCTGCCCGAGGACATCCCAGATCATGAACGTCAGGTCCGTGACCTTGCCCGGCGACTCGATCCGCAGGTCCTTTTTCGTGACCTTCGTCCCGATCGTTGTGATGTATTCGTCCGAGAACTTGTCCACGACGAATCGCCGGATCAGGCTGGTCTTGCCCACAGCTCCGTCACCGAGGAGGAGGATCTTACGCTTGATGTGATCGTCGACCATCGCGGTGCCGCTCGATGCTGGGGCCACACTTATAACGCTTGCTGGCTCAATGTCATCCTTGCGAATACAGGGGTCCCGATCGAGGAAATCGGTGACACGGATGCGCTCAGTGGTCGGCCCTCTGTGATGCTCATCTCAGTGCCGCAGCGGTCCGTTTGCAAGGAGGAAGTCATTGATTCCCGCACTCGTCGCAGGCTCGCGGTGCGCCGCGCGGGCCCATTCGACCGGTAGGCCGAGAGCGATTGCCGCCGCGCGTAGGAGGGACCTCGGGAGGGGTTGGCTTTGCGCTAGGTCCAGGAGTGGACACAACACTCCCCAATCCTTCAGAATCTTCCCGATCTTCGCATCCAGGTTCCGAGGGCCGAATCCCGCGAGGATTGACTGGTTGGGCAATTCCTCGAGGACCATCCGGAGAGGGATCAACGCACGAACCGCGGTAGCGGACATCTGAGGGTTCGCGGCACTGATGCGGTCGCGGATCCGACGCGTCCCCTCGATGTCGGGTTGCACGAATTGAACTCGGTAGTCCAAGTGGGCCTTGGCCGCCTTCGCGCCCCGGACGGCCGCGGAGTCCTCGACGCCCGCGACGACGCACACAAGATCGCACCGCTTGCGAGCGACCATCGCGACAAGCGTGCTCGCGAGGCCACCGGAGTATGCGACGATGACGCGCGTCTGCTCGGAGAGCAGATCGGCCATCCGTCCCTCGAGCCGCTCGACGAATGCGAGCACGCCGCGGGGCGTCCCCATCGTCTCACGCAGGGAACGTCGCCTCGCCGGACAGGAGTTGGTTGAGTGTAGTCGCGAGGTCTCCTTCCTTCACGCGGATTTGTTTCTGCGAGTCGCGTTCCCGCAACGTGACGCCCTTCCCTTCGAGCGTCTCGTGGTCGACAGTCACCGAGAAGGGCGTCCCGATCTCGTCCATCCGCGCGTATCGGCGGCCGATCGAGCCCGAATCGTCGTAGAACGCAGCAATCCGCTTGCGCAGGCCGGCGTACAGCGCTTCGGCCCGTTCCGGGAGGCCGTACTTGTTCACGAGGGGGAAGACCGCAACCGGGACTGGTGCGACCTGCACCGGCAGCCGGAGGACGACCCGCTCTCCCTTCGTATACGAGAGGTCGAGGAGCGCCCATACATTCCGGTCGACGCCGAACGACAGTTCCAGGACATGGGGGACGAACTTCGACGTGCCGAAGGTCACGGACTGCTTGGCATGGGACCCGGCCTCATGTCCCTTCAGATCGTGGTCCGTTCGGTAGTGGACTCCGCCGACCTCCTTGAATCCGCCCAGGCTCTCCTGCCGAACCTGGATATCGAAGTGGATCTTGTTGTAGAACGCACGTTCCTTCTCGTCGAGCTCCGCGAAGCGGAACGCATCCCGCGGGATCCGCAAGAGATCCAGATAGAAGCGCTGGACCTGCACGAGGTGATAGACGTACCACGGAGGCAGTCCGTGGCCCACGAGGTCCTTGGCGGGCGCGTCATGGGCCGTGGGGGCGTTTTTCTCGGAGGCCCAGGCCACGCGGACCGGGACGGACGCGATGTCTTGGAAGGGCACGGCGTCCCCGAAGGTCGTCGGGTCGAAGAAAATCTGCAGCTCCGCTTGGATGAACTCCCGCATCCGGTACGCGCCCTGCCGCGGACTGATCTCGTTCCGGTACGCGCGCCCGACGATGGCGAGCCCCATCGGGAGTCTGCGGCGGAGCGCCTCGAACTCCCGCTTGAAGTTCAGGAACACGCCCTGGGCCGTCTCCGGTCGAAGGTACGCGCGATCCTTTCCCGTCGGCCCGACCTCGAGCGGGAACATCATGTGGAATTCGCGGGAGGGGCCCAGGACCCCTTTGCAGTTCGGACATCGGATCTTGAGCTCCTGGATCCGCATATCGATCTCTTCGGTCGTGAGGCCCTCCTGCTCCTCGTGGATCGCGGCCTCGAGAAGTTGGTCGCCGCGGTACGACTCCCCGCATCGAGTGCACGTGACGAGGATGTCCGTGAAGTGATCCACATGGCCGGACGCCTTGAGCGCGGCTTCCGGAAGAATCGTCGTGGTGTCGATCAGGTAATAGTTGTCGCTCAGACCGAGGAAGGTGTCGATCCAACGGTCCTCCCAACGTCTCCGAAGGAGGACGCCATTGTGCCCGTAGTCGTAGAAGCCTGCGAAGCCGCCATAGAGGTCGACGGCGGGCCAGAGGAAACCGCGGCGGACGGACAAGGACATGACGTCCTCGTACGAGGCCATCGCGGCCCCGAAGGGGAGGGCCGGTGATAAAGCATGGGGTGGAGAACGAATTCGGACCGCGAGCCATTCTCGGATTGGAGGAAATCGGCGGGCTCAGGAACGACGGCGCCGTTTGGATTTCGGAATGCCGGCCGATTCGGCCGGCCACATACGACCGCCCGCCACGACGAGGCTCACGTCGCTCGCGGACGCGCGCATCAGCGACGCAAAACCACTCGAACCCCCCGGCAGATCGAAGACCACGAGGTCGGCCCTCTCCCCGACGCGAATCGCGCCGGAGCGGTCCGGATCGGCGAGACGACGTCCCCGAAGGGCCATTTCGAAAATCGCTCGGGCGGTCGCCCCACCGTTCATCCGGGCGACGCGGTACGCGAACTCGATCTCTCGCAACATGGAAGGAACGTTGATCATCGCGTTGTCCGTTCCGAGCAGGAGCCGAACACCGGACAGGATCATGCGCGGGATGTCCGGCGTCATGCCGAAGAAGGCATTCGATCGAGGGCACAGGACGATCGGAACGGCCGCATCGGCGCACCGTGTCAGGTCGGCATCCGTTGCGTGGACCATGTGGATGAGGAACGCCGGGGAGAGGTCGAGGACCTTGTCGATGTCCTCTCGGATGCGCTCGGAACAGTGGATGGCGAACATTTTCTTCTCCCGACGGACATGCGCGGCGAGTTTCTGGATTGCGTCTTCGGGCCAATCGACGTAGGCGCTGACCGCGATGCCATCCGACGCGCGCAAGATCGCGGAGACCTCGCGGGCATCGTACTCCAGGGCCATCGGCCTCCCGAGGGCAACTCCCTGAAGGGGCATCGCCGCGACCGCGGCGTACAAGAGTTTGAGTCCTTTCAGGCCGCCCTCTCGGAAATCGGAGAAGCCCGTCGTCCCCGTTCGAAGCATCGTTGCCATCGCGCGCCGCATGGCCCCGATGATGGCATCGTCCTTCGCTTTCGCCAAGATCCGATGCTTGAGCCCATGCGGCGGAGCGACGAGCTCCTCCAACGTCCCCGTGAGTTCTTGCGTGACGACGGCGTCGCCCAGGTGCGTGTGCGCGTTCCAGAGGCCCGGGATGATCAGTCCGGTCGCGAGAGGATTCCGCGCCCGGCCGGGTCGGACTTCCAGGATCAGGTCCTCTTCCCAACCCACCGTGCCTTCGCGGAAACGCCGTCCGTCGTAGAACCAACCCGCGACGCGTTCCACATCGGCGCGAAGGGTGGAATCGCCTTTAACATTGGCGGCCCCCTCCGGAGTCGTCTCGGAATCTTTATGGCGTGGAAGCTTTTCCTCGCGGTTGCGCCACCGTAGCTCAGCCGGTTAGAGCGGCAGTTTCGTAAACTGCAGGTCCGGGGTTCGAATCCCTGCGGTGGCTTTCGATTCGGGACTCCACTCATCGGTGATTGCCTCGAGCCGGCTGGATCCTCGCGGCTGTTTACCTCAGCTCCTGGCGCCGCCAGAAGACATCGATGCGCCCCGGCAGGATGTACAGGATGGGGAACATCATGTACACCCCGAGGCTCAGGATCGGATTGAGGAAGGAGATCAAGATGGCACCACCGGACAGGCAGGGCCCCAAGAGCATCCGGCGCCGTCCCATTCGGATCAACGCGTCGTCCAGATCCGCGTCCACCAGATGGTGGTGGATTGTCGCGTACCAGTAGCTACCGTAGAGGGAGAGCTGGACCGCAAGGAGATTGAACCCGTAGGCCGCGATCGTCAACTGCTGGATCTCGTGGTGGCCGAGGAGGGCGGTCGTCAGCGGGAGGAGGCCGACGAAGAGGAGGAGAAGGTTGTTCAGCCAGATGAGAGTCCGATCCGTACGCCGGACATAGTAGAACGCGATGTGATGGCCGACCCAGAACACGGCAACCGTGACGAAGCTGAGTGTATAGACCAGGACGCCCACGATGATGGAATCGCGGTCGGGGAGCGGCTGAATGGGCTGACCGGTGATGTACGGAATGGTGAGGCTCAACCCAAGGATC
>VBMC01000003.1 GCA_005879015.1 Methanobacteriota archaeon | reverse complement strand
CGCCGCGGCGGTGATCGGCGTCACGCTGTACTGGAAGGTCTACGGCCTCGGCAAGATGGTCGAGTGCGGCGAGTGCGGCGCCTTCATCCCCGAGGACGCGACGTCGTGCCCGAAGTGCGGCGTCGAGTTCGAGAAGGACATGGCGAAGTGCTCGAACTGCCAGGCTTGGATCCCGGTCGACGTGAAGCAGTGCCCCGAGTGCGGCGTCGAGTTCGCGACGGGCAAGGTCGAGATGGCCGACTACCAGGAGAAGATGCGCCTCCAGTACGACGAGGTCGTAACGAAGTTCAAGGAGGAAGCATCCCGGCAACTCGGCCGTGCGTTGTCCGACCGCGAGTTCCAAGAGTGGTGGCGCAAGCAGCCCACCTTCGTGACCTTCGAGGATTGGCTCCGCGAGGAAGAGGAGATGCGCAAGATGGGCTCGAAGCCGTGCCCGACCTGCGGCACCCTCAACTCCGTGACGGCCACCGTCTGCCACAAGTGCGGCTCGCTCATGCGTGAGTCGCCCCGGCCGCCAAGCGGCGGCGGGAGCGGCGGCGTGGCCCCCGTGATCCAGACGCGACGCCCCGGCGGAAGCCCGCCCCCGGAGACTCCCTCCGGGAGCCAGGCGTCCCCGTACGGTCCGAGCGGACAGTCCGGGTCCCCGAGCGGGACCGAAGGGATCCCGCGCCGCGTCATTCGCAAGCCGGTCGCAGCGCAGCCCGTCGTGCAAAAGAAAGTGATCAAGAAGCCCTCGGGCGAAGGTCAGGACGACGAAGGCCAGTCGGGCTCGGGCAGCGAGAACACGACGGACGACGACCTCTGAGTCCGGCCCGCTCACCTCTTTCCTTTTCACTTTTCGCGGCCCAGCGACCGCTCGGTTCGGCCTGGGCCGAACGATTTCCCAAAGGCCATGGGCACCGTCGTGCCTCGAGTATCGTGAACCTTCGACGCGCGACATCCTGGCTGCGGCCGTTCCTCGTCAGCTTGGTCTTCGCGATTCCGGGAGTGGTGCGCGCGATCGTCCGGGCGTAACCTCCGAAGAAATCCTTATCACGGGGTCACCTTGTCGTCGCCGAATGCGACGGGAGGATCGTAGGGTCGTCGCCCTCCTCGGGTTCTTGCACGGCGTGGTGCACGCGAACATCCTCGCGATCCCCGTGTTCCTGAATTTCGCATGGCGCGACGATTTCCATGCGGATCCTCTCACCCTCGGGCTCCTCTTCGCAATCGGCTTCGGGCTCTACGGGATTGGTGCCGTGCCGTTCGGATTCCTCGCCGATCGCCGGGCGCCGGGTCGGCTTCTCCTCCTGTCCGCCGTGGGCATCGGAGGATCGATGGCCGCGGTCGCTGTGAGCCCTTCGATTCCCGCGCTGGCGGTGTCCCTCGGGGCCTTGGGCTTCTCCTCAGCGATTTATCATCCCACGGGCCTCGCCGTCATCTCGCGGCGTGTGGCCGAGCAAGGCCGCGCGATGGGCTGGCACGGGATGGGCGGGAGTTTGGGGATCGCCGCCGGGCCCGCCTTCGTTGGTGCCGCGCTGTCGATCGGCTGGTCCTGGCGCCTCGTAGCCGGTGCGCTGATCCTCCCCGCGGTCGCGGCGGCGTCGCTCCTCCTGATCGCGCCCCTTCCCCACGACCCGGCGGGGGGTCAGGGCTCTGTCGTCTCCCGTCGGGCCCTGTTCACGGGTCCGTTCATTCTGGTCCTGCTCGTCTACATGTTCGCCGGTTTCGCCTATCAAGGGGGTCTCGCGTTTCTCCCGCTCTTCGTTGGACCGGGCCTGTTCGCCTTCGCGCTCGCGTGCGGTGCCGTGGGGCAAGTCGCCTCAGGGCGGCTGGCGGAACGTCCCCGGCCCGAGCGGGCCCTGTTCGCGTTGAGCTTCGCGGGTGCCCTGCTGCTGCTGCTCCTCGCGCTCTTCGCGTCCGGAGGCCAGCCCGGGAGCCTCTTCGGAGGCACGGCGATCGTGTTCGGCCTAGTGCTGTTCTCCCTCGAGCCGCTGCAGAACACGTTGGTCACGGGCGAGGCTCCCCGGCCCCTTCGGGGTTCGGCGTTCGGCTTCGCATTCTTGAGCGTCTTCGGGATCGGGGCGATCGGTGCGATCCTGGCGGGCTGGTTGCTCCAGCAGAATCAGAACGCGGTCCTGTTCCTCGTCCTTGGCCTGTCGATGGTGGCGTCCGGGACGGCGGCGTTGGGAGTCCGACGCAAGACGGCCGGATCCTAGAAGCCCGCTCAGCTCGCAGGAACCTGGACGCCTTGGGACGCCAGGGTGTCGCGAACGATCTTGATCATCCCGTCCGGGTCCCGGTAGTAAGCCGAGACGATCTTCGCGACGTCCCGGTAGTTCTTGATGTCGGTCCGTTTCATGTAGTCGAAGATGTCCAGGCGTCGCTTGACCTCTTGCTCCATCCGCCGCTGGTTCCAGTTCCGCGTGAGGGATATCTTCTCGTAGACGTACGAATGGCCGGAATAGTTGAACGTGTCATCGGCCGGGTTCCACGTGTACGCGGAGTTCGTGATCAACTCGTTCGACTCCGGGTCCGTCCCGACAACCTCGACCATCGCCTTCACGCGTCGCGTCATGTCCGTCCCGACCTTCACCTGCGCCTGCAGCAGGACGATGTCCAGGGCGGCGACCAGGGCCCGCGGCAGGTTGATCGGATCGTTCTCGAGGCGGTGGACCATCGCCTGCACGTCGTCCGCGTGGAACGTCGTGTAGGCCGACTTGCCGGTCGCCATCGCCTGGAACACGACGAACGCCTCGGGCCCACGGACTTCTCCGATCATCATGTACTGGGGTCGCTGCCGGAGGGCCGCGGTGAGCAGGTCGAACATGTCGATCTCGCCGGCCGCCTTTCCCGTGTGCGCGGACTTGCCGCCGAACCCGGCGCGCGTCAGGAGGGGCACCCAGTTCTCGTGGGGGAGGTTCAGCTCCCGGGTGTCCTCGATGGACACGATCTTCATCTGGGGCGGGATGAACAGGAGGATCGCATTCAGCGTCGTCGTCTTCCCGGAGGCGGTCCCGCCGCAGATGAGCATGCTCTGCCCGTTCTCGATGGCGAGCCACAGGTAGGCCATCATCTCCGGGGACATCGTCTTGAATCGGACCAGATCGAGCGGGGTGAAGGGGTTCTCCCGGAACCGCCGGATCGTGAACGAGGAGCCGCGCTTCGTCACGTGCATGCCGAGGGTGGCCTGCAGACGCGAACCGTCCGGGATCGTGGCGTCGAGCATGGGTAGGGCGACAGAGATGTGCTTCCCGGACCGTTGGGCCAACCAGACGACGAAGGAGTCCAGCTCCTCCGCCGAGTCGAACTTCAGGTTCGACGGGATGGATCCGTACTTGCGGTGGTAGATGTACAGGGGCACCTGGACGCCGTCGCACGAGACGTCTTCGACCTGGACATCCGTCATCACGACGTCGATCGGCCCGTATCGAATGAAGTCCCGGAATACGAAGTACATGATCCGTTCCTTCGAGACAGGGTGGAGTTCGACGCCGAGCTCGCGGAGGACGCCATCGACCATGCGCCGAAGGTAGTTCTCCTTCTGGGCCCTCTCCGAGCCTTCGAGAAGCTCCAGGTTGCCGACGAGGATCTCCTTGAGGACGTCGAGGAGTTCCGATTCCTCTTCGATGAGCTTCGGCTCGATCGCCTCGTAGAAGTACTCGTTCGCCATCGTGTCGTACAGGATCCGGACGTACGCGTAGTTCTTCAGGATCGGTTGGATTTCAATCTCGTTCATGTTCTTCTGGACGATCTTCGGGATCGTCGTGATCTTCCCGAGGGTCGTCTCCACGACGCCGCTGACCTTCGGGGCCTTCACCTTGATGCCCCGGTCGCCGAGCAGGCGGCCGAAGTACCGCTTCTTGATCGAGTCGAGGGCGCCGAAGACGGCGGCCTTGCGGTTCTTCTCGAGGTCGTCGAGCATCTGCTTCGCTTCACCGCGCTCCCGGTCGAGGTCCGCAACGCGGCTTGCGGTGGCGGCCTTCCTTCGGCTCAACTTCTCGATTGCCTGGGTATCAACCTTCTCCGCGGACTGGCTCATTCGCACACCTCAGATGATCAGGAACGCGAGCACGCAGATGACGAGCAGGATGAAGCTGTGACGGAGCCCGTTCGCGATCTTCCCCGTATCGAGGACGCCGGCAAGGATACCGTCCCCGAGGCCGTGCACGATAACCGCGATGAAGAACGCGATCTTGACGTTGTAGACGACCGTCGGCAAGTCGTTGGCGAGGGGGCTCGCGCCGGCGAGCGCGCCACCCGCTCCGGTTTCCAGGGCGCCGCTCGCCTCCAGCATCTTCGGGAGGAAGGTCACGTTCAGGATCCAGATCGTCACCAGGAACACCATGAACGAGATGTAGATGACCGCGATGTACGTGGACATCGTGATGCGCCGCTCGTCCTCCGTGAGCTGGTTCTCCTTGGTGTCGTGGCTGACCATCGTCAGCACATCGGCCACATCGCCGCCCGCGTCGGACGACTTCACGATGATCGCGACGACCCGCTCGACCATCGGGGTCTTGACGCGGGTCGCAAGGAGGCGAAGCGCCTCCGTCGCGGGAACGCCCCAGGTGATCTGAGCCGCCATCTTCTTGATTTCGGGCGTGAGCTTGCCGTACCGGCCGCTGCTCGAGACCACGATCGCGTCCGCGAGGGTCATGCCGAAACGCCCCGCCTCCGCGACGTCGCGAAGGAAGTCCGGGAGCCGTCGCTCGACCTGCTTGATCTCGCGTTGCCTCTTGGCCAAGAAGAAGCCGTAGGGACCGATGAATCCCATGATGGCGAACACGAGCCAGAAGAGGAAGCGTTCGATCGGTTGTTGACCGGGCCGGAGGGCGAGGCTCACCGAACCGATCAGGTTCAGGAAGGCGATGAAGCCGAAGAGGGCCATCAGGGCCCCTCCGGTCGCCATGATCGCCGGCTTGCGGTCCGATTTCTCGTAGAGCCGGACGCGGGCCTTTTCCAGTTCCGCGTTCGTCATCTCAGCCCTCCTGCTCCATGTTCCAGATGACGAAGATGAAACCGAACTGACTCAGGGGAATCATGAGGCCCACGACGACGTACAGGAGCACGAGGATCGTGCCGGATGAGCCCTTGCTGATCAGGGCCATGATCGCCATGATGACGACGAGGAACAGGGGGAACGCCACGACGACGGTCACGAAGGACTCGGCGAGCATCCCGAGCGTCTCCATCTTCTTCCGCATCTCGAGGCGGTCTTCCTTTTCGAACTGCTCTGCCTTCACGAGGAAGTAGGGTTTCAGCTGACCGCCGCTCGTCGACGTCGTCACGACGCCTTGCAGGAAGTCCTGGAATTTGGCCGACGGCGAGCGCTGAGAGGCCTTCCGGATCGCGGTCAAGATGTCGAGGCCGAGCAGTTCGGTGTCCCGGGTGATCCATTCCGCCTCGCGGGCGACCTCTCCGTAGATCGTCTGCTTGGACAGTTCCTTGAAGATCACGTCGACGGGGACGTCGGCCGAGGCCATTGCCGAGATGAACGACATCGCGCCCGAGATCTTCTTGTCGATCTTGTGGCCGCGCTTCTTGGCCATGGAGGCCGGTTTCCCATGGTACCCGACCGGGAGGCCGAAGAAATACATGTATGAGAAGAAAATCGGAATGGCCGCGACCAGGCCGAGCATGATGAGCAGGGTGAAAATCGGAATCTGGAGGAAGAACAGGAAGAGGGCGGCGACGGAGGCGGCGATCACTGCGCCCACCGCGGCGAACGTCGTGTTCATCCAAGCGACCGCGAGATATTCTTCCGGCCGGAGCTTGATGTGCGCCCGCAGGAGGCTCTCCTCGAGGTCCGGGTCCTCTTTCCTCCGGGCCTGCACGAACTTCCCGAACATGCGCCACGCGACTTGCTGCTTCGGCGTCAGGCTCACGCTGACGGGCTTCGCGCCCTTCGGCAGCTTCACCATGTGGTGCGCCTTTTCCGTCTGTTCTCCGGGTCTGAACCGCTTCGTCTTCGTGAGCGTCCCGCGCGTCTCAAGCTTCTCGAATGCGCTGCTACCCAACCGTCTCACCTCCGGCTTCGACGGCCTTCGGGATTCCGGCTTCCGGCAGTCCCATCTCCTCGCGGACCCGTTTCGCGGTTTCGTCGGGATATTGGTAGTACTGCACGACGATCTTCGCGATCTCTCGGAAGTCGGTCATCCCTTTCTGGACCATGTAATTCACAATGTCGATTCGGCGCGCGAACTCCGACTCCATCTCTTCGTGAGTCATGTTCTTCATTTCCATGATCTCGTCGAACAGGAACGAGTGCCCCTTGTAGACGAACGTGTCCGTCGCGGCGTCCCACTCGTACACGGTGTTCGTGATCAGCTCGTTCGTCTCGGGCTCGAATCCCACGAGCTCGACGACCTGCTTGATGCGGCGCACGATTGAGTCGCCGATCCGGGCGTGCGTCTGGATGACCACGAAGTTCAGGGCGGTGAGCAGGATACGCGGCGTGTTGATCGGCGGGTTCTCCAGGCGGTTGACCATCGACTTGACGGAGTCCGCGTGCATGGTTACAAGGTCATACATGTCGATCTCGCCACCCGCTTTCCCGTCCGCTCCGCGCTCGCCGACGCCGGATCGGGTGACCCCGGGGATCCAGTTCTCGTGCGGGAGGTTGATCTCGCGTGTGTCCTCGATCGAGACAATCTTCGCGCCAGGGCGGATGAACAGTGCGGCGCTGTTCAGGGTGGCCGTCTTCCCCGAGGCGGTGCCGCCGCAGACCATCATGGACTTGCCGCTCTCGACGGCGACCCAGAGGTAGGCGACCATCTCCGCGCTCGCGGTCCCGAACTTCACCAGTTCGACGGGGGTGAAGGGCTTCTCCTTGTAACGCCGGATGGTGAAGGACGACCCACGGGTCGTCACCTCCCGGCTGTACGTCGCTTGGACGCGATGGCCTTCGTAGGAGGTCCCGTCCAGAATCGGGTTCGCGACGGAGATCTGCTTCGCGCATCGCTGCCCGAGCAAGACCACGAACGAGTTCAGCGCATCGTCGTCGTCGAAGATGACGTTCGTCTTGATGGACTCGTACTTCTGGTGGAAGACGAAGAGCGGGATGCTCGTTCCGTCACAGGAGACGTCTTCGATGCGGAGGTCCGCCATGAGGACGTCCACGGGTCCGTACCCGACGAAATCGCGGATGATGTAGTAGACGATCTTGTCCTTCGAAGCGGGCTCGAGACGGAGGCCACGGGACTTGATGAACGAGTCCACCGCTTCAGAGATGTATTCCTTCTTGTCCTTCTCCGCCATCTTGTCCCATTCGTACTCGAGCGTGCGGTTCAGCGAGTCCTTGATCATGTCGAGGAATTCCTTCTCCCGGGCGTCGAGGTGGGGCTCCCACACCTCGTAGATGTACTCGGATCGATCGTGGTCGTAGAGGATGCGCGCGTACGTGAACGGCTCGCGGATCGAGAAGACCTCCATTTCCTCCATCGTGTCCTTGACCAGGTTCGGGATCGCGGTCAGGTAGGACCCGCGACTCCCCGACCATTCGGCCTTCTGCTGGATGGCGCCCCTCGGCATCATCACCTTCCGTTTCCGTGGCATGATTCGTCTACCTCAGAACTGGATCTGTTGCGTCGCGTCTCCGATGCCGACCTGGACTTGGGCGTGCTGGAGCCGGAAGTAGCTGATCCCCATGACGCCGGGGTTGTTGTTCACCGTGAGCCGCACGAGGTAGATCTGCGTCGTCGGGTTAAGGTCCAACCGACCTGGTAGACCGTCTTCCCACCGGTTATCGCGGTGAAGGTCTCGGCGAAGGCGCTCTTGGTGTACGTGCCGGAGAGTTTCAGTGTGTCCGAGAGGGTCTGGTTGAAGAACCGGTACCACGAGAGTCCGTAGGCGGACGTGTGGTTCAACCAGATGATCGCGTTGCTCGGAAAGCTGCTGTAGTCCTGACGATCGAAGGCGAACAGTTCCGTGCTCACCATCTCGGTCGTGGTGCCCGTCACGATCCCTTTTCCGTAGAGGCTCACGAGGGCGAAGGAGATGTCCAAGGAGTTGTTGGCGACCAGCACGGAGAAGGTCGGGTGGACCCGGACGAACTGACCGTCCGTCTGGTACCGGATCACGGCCCCGTTCTCATACACGACCCGTTGCGGCGTGTAGTAGCGGTTCGACGCCGTCAGGACGATCGCTCCACTCGCCTGGTCCGTCGCCTGCTTGCGGACCCCCTGGAGCGTGTAGTCGAACGCCACGGTGAACGCCCCCGCATCGGGACTCAACTCGAGCGTCCCGGGGGTCGGAGAGGAGAAGATCGGGACGCCGTCTACGCCGAGGTTGATCGCGGTCGCCGTCGTTACCGGGATGTGGAAGGTTCCCGCGTCCGCCGACGCCTGGGCGGCGAGCATCTGGAGGTCGATGTCGCCCTTGACCCCACCGAACTGGCCGAGGGCCGTGTTCATGTGGGACGCTTCTGAATCCTTCATCCAGATCGGGACATACTGGTTCACGATGACGCTCAGGAACGTGAGGAAGACGAGAAGGGCCATGACCGTGCCGATGGTCGAGGCGACGGCGCGCTCATCCGACCGGAAATCGCGGATCAGGACTCGCATGTCGTCACCTGCAGAAAATCCTCCGTCTGCATTATTACATCCGCCCATCCTGGATGACGCTATTTATATGTGTCGCGCTGAAAATCTACCCTTGAGAATGAGTCTTTTTCTCCATGTGAGAGCCCCACGTTTCGACGTCGATTTTCGGTCCCATTTTTTGACGCAAAAAGGCCCGATTCACGTCGCTCGCGGTCGTAGCCGACGTGACGCGGCGTAGACCAACGAGGCTTCGCCGGCGATGAATCGCCGCATGCCGTCGATCGACGCGTACTCGTTTGGCGCGTGGGCGTGGGCGCCGTGGCCGAGCCCGGTCGCGACCCACGGCAGGTGCAGATACTCGTCGAAGGCGAAGGCGGGCATCGTCCCGCCGCTCGAAGGCCAGACCTCGGGCTCCTTGCCGTGGGCTTGGACCGCCTCGATCGCCGACCGTGCGATTCCAGAGTCGGGGTCCGTCTTCGCGGGGCCGTACGGGCCGTGCACATCGATGCGAAGATCGCCGAAGCCCCGTTTCTCCAGGTGGGCGCGCAGCTTCCGCAGCGTTCCCGCGACCGTCATGTCCTTGACTAGGCGGATGTCCACCTTGGCGTAGGCCTCGTGCGGCAGCACCGTCTTCGTCCCTCCGTGATCGACGTACCCGGAGTGGATGCCGCAGATGTTCACGGTGGGCTCGTACAGGTACCGGAGGAGGAGCTCCGTCTTCGGCAGGTCGTACTTGAATTTCGCGACCCCGCTCTCCCGCAGCCATCCGCGCGGGTCGAATTTCTTCGCCAGGCGGTGCACCATCGCGACCTCCTGCTTCGTTGGTCTCCGCACCTCGTCCCAGATGCCATCGATCGCAGGCCGTTGATCCTTGTCCACGAGTGTGTCCAGGGCCTGCAGGAGCCGCCACACCGGCGACGTGATCCAGACCGCATCCGAACTGTGGATCTCGCTCTCCATCGGTCCCCCGGCGGTCCGGTTCCCTCGGGACCAGATCGTCAGGTAGAGGCAGCCTTTGACGCCCAGGTAGACCGTCGGAACCCCGCGGAGATCCTCGGAATAGTCGTTCGCGATCGCTCCATCCGCCTTCAGCTCGCCGCGGTGCGTGCGGATGAATTCGATGAAGTTCGCACTGCTGATCTCCTCCTCTCCTTCCGCGAGGATCTTCAGGTTCACGGGCATCTCGTCGACGTCCTGGATCATCCTCCAGGTGAACAGATGGTTCGCGAGGGCGCCCTTGGAATTCGTCGAGCCCCGGGCGACGATCGCCTTCCCGATCCCGGGGACCTCACGGATGTCGGCCGCGAACGGCGGCACCTTCCATGCGTCGAGGTCGCCCACCGGCTGGACGTCGTACATCTCGTATTCGATCAGGGTCACCGGCGCCCCCACGTCGAGCTCGCCGATCACGAGCGGATATCCGCGGTTCTTCCATGTCCGGGTCTTGCATCCGATCCCCGCCATCATCTCGCGGACCATCTCGGCGCACTCGGCGACGCCTTCCCCGGTGGCGCTCACGGACGGTTGGCGCAGCAGGGTTCGAGCCGACTCGAGGGCCTCGGGGAACCGCGATTCGAGCGCTCGGTAGACGGACGCGGGTGCGGGTCGCTTCACCGACCGCGGGAAGGACGCGGGCACGATAAGACCCATGGTTTCGAGACCGAATGAGAATCGCAGTTGAGGTCCACGAAAAACTATTTCCCCCGAGGTCTCATGGGCCGCGCGAGCCGCGGTAACTCAGTTTGGGAGAGTGCGAGACTGAAGATCTCGAAGTCGCCGGTTCGAGCCCGGCCCGCGGCATGACTCTCCCTTCGTCCCTGCGCCTCAGCCCTCGCCCATTCTCTTCAAGACCGTGAGGGCCGTCGTCGTAATCCATCGGCTTCGGCGTCCAGCCACCTCCAAACCAAGCGGATAGAACGCTCCCCGGAATTGGTACGCGGGGTCCTCCGAGTCCGGATGCAATGCATCCATGTTCCAACTCCCGTCGCGGTTGCGCATCTCGATGAGCCGGTCGAAGGCCGGACGGATTCGCGGATCGTCCACGTGCCTCAGGGACGTGAGCACGTCGAGGCCGACGAGAAGGTCGTAGTAGTAGTGGACGGGGTAGTGGAGGCGAAACCAAGGACGGTACGGCGAGGCACCCTCGCGGAACAGTCGTCGTTTGAGATAGAACTCCGCGCCCCGCTCGATCGCCCGGAGGATCTCAGGGGTACGCGAGGCGGTCGGAAGCGCCGAGAACGCGGCGAGCGCCTCCCAGCAGTCGAGCGTTCCGATGCTGGAGCGAAAGCAATGCCACCCGCCGTCCTTCTTCTGATGCCGCACGAGCCAATCGATCGCGGGCCTCAGATGTGGGTCCCTCAGGTAGCCGAACCGGACGAGCATGCGGACCGCGTTCCCGGTGAAGCACACCTCGCTCCGGGGCCCCCCGAGATCGCCGGTGCGCGAGAACCGGCGGACGAACAGGTTCACGGCCCTGGCGACTCGAGCGTTCTTCTTCGTGAGCCCGAGGTCGGAGAGGACGAGGAGCCGCCAATTCGTCGCGACGTACTTTGGGCGATACAACTCGCGAGCGGAATTGCCGGGGGTGACCCAGTGCCCCTCGGGATGCTGGCCATTGAGGATCTGGGCGGCCCATCCGCGCCTCCCGACCTCCTTCTGCGCGCGGGCGACGGCCGGATCGTCGGTCGGACGATCGAGGATGTCCCGCAACACGCGCAGACGAACGCTCGGGTCCGAGTCCTTCGCGAGAAGCCAATCTCGGAGCCCGCGACGCAGCTCCATCCGCTAGTGGAACCGCACGACGTATATATGATTCGACATCGGCGGACTGAGGCGGCGCCGCTCCGGTCGCCGATGCGATAGAATCTTATGGCCCGAAGCTTTTCGACGCGCGTCCCGCCTTAGCTCAGCCTGGTCAGAGCGGGTGACTGTAGAGTGCTCCCGTGCACGCTACGTGCGCGGTGCCCGCTGCCATCATCAGGCCGCCGGTTCAAATCCGGCAGGCGGGATTCTTTCCTCCCGCCGTCCGATGGAGCCCAGGTGGAACTTGATTAGCCGCGGACGCCATGCGCGTGCCGGTAAGACGATGGACAAGAAGGCGAAGAAGAGGGTCTTGCAGATGATCCCGTACGGCGCTTACGTGGTCGGAACGAAGACGAGCGAGGGTGCGGACCACCTGATGTTCGGAACCTGGCTGATGCAGACATCGTTCAAGCCCCCGTTGGTCGCGTTCGCCCTTTCCGAGGACAGTCGCACTCTGGCGAACGTGCGTGAATCGAAATCGTTCGCGGTCTCGTTCCTGGCCGACGGGATGACCGGTGTCGCCGAAAGCCTCGTCGACGGCTCACTCAAGAAGGTGAAGACCGAGCGGACGCCGTCTGGACTCCCCGTCCTTGTCGGCGCCGCGGGATGGATCGATTGCCATGTGCTCGAGATCTCGGAGAAGGGAGACCATCGCATCGCACTCGCGGAAGTCGTAGACGTCGCGAGTGGAACCGGGAAACTCATGCCCTTGGACGCGCT
>VBMC01000286.1 GCA_005879015.1 Methanobacteriota archaeon | reverse complement strand
CCGCGATGAATCGATCAACGCCCAGATCGCCACGGGCATTGCGAGCTACCGCCGGCACTTCGGTCGACCTCCCCGCGGCATCTGGCTGCCGGAGTGTGCCTATCGCCCGGGATACGAATGGTCCCGTCCCGTCGGACCGGCGAAGACCTGGCTGCGTCCCGGCCTCGAAGAGGTCGTGGGGCGGCACGGGCTCCGGTACTTCTTCGTAGACACGCACCTCGTCGCCGGAGGCGCGCCCATCGGCACGTACGAAGACCGCTTGGGCCAGCGCCGTCTCGATGCGGCCCGCGACGGAACGGGCCTTTCTCCGAACGAGCCGTACACCGTCTCGGCGGCCGGTCGGCGCAAAGTCGCGATCCTCGCGCGGGACCCGAGGTCGAGCGTCCAGGTGTGGAGCGCCGACTATGGATACCCTGGGGACGGCGCCTACCTGGAATTCCACCGCAAACACGGGATGGACGGACTGCGATACTGGCGCGTCACAGACCGGCGCCTCGCTCTGCGGGAGAAGGTGCCGTACGACCCGAATGCCGCCAGGGAGCGAGCCGAGGCCCATGCGGACCATTTCGCATCGTTGGTCATCGAGACCCTTCGGGAACATCGGGAGGCCACGGGCCGAACCGGCGTCGTCGTCGCGCCGTTCGACACGGAGCTCTTTGGCCACTGGTGGTTCGAGGGCCCGTGGTGGCTGGAAGCGGTCCTGCGAAAACTTGAGGGACAGGTCGACGTGGTCACCGCCTCGGATTTTCTCGCGGCGCATCCTCCGCGTTCGACCATCCGCCTTCCGGAAGGGTCGTGGGGCCAAGGGGGCCACCACTGGGTCTGGCTGAACGACGGCACGCGATGGATCTGGGAAGACGTCTACCGTGCGGAAGATGCGTTCCTCGACGTCTTGCGTGCGACCCGATCGCGGAAAGATCCGACTATGCGGAGGCGCGGGTGAAGGAGCATATCGGGGCGTTCGATCGGCTCCGAGCGATGCTCGAGCGCTTGAAGGAAGGGACCTTGCCTCCCGACGACGCGTCCTGGTTGACGTTCATCGAAGAACGCGATTCTCTGTTTCCCGACCTGAATCCCGAATCGTGGACCCTCGAATCGTGAGGCCCGATGTCCACTTTGTCCTTCCACTTCCATGGTTATCAGCCGGGTGACATCGTGCGGTGGCGGGAGTCGGATCCGCTTCGACCGCAGACTTTCGAGGAACGGCGGTCTCCTGTCGGCCTTCGGATCGGGCCGGAGCGCATCGAAGGAACGAATTGGACCGACGCCGTCCTCCGCACATACGGACGGATGGGGTCCGTGCTGCAGAGGTCATCGGGCTCGGCCTCCGTCGACATTGAGCCCCAGACCCTCGTTTGGCTCCTGGAGCGGGATCCATCCGCGTATCGTGAAATCATGTCCGCCTACGACCAAGGCATCGCGGGCTTCGTGATGACCCCGCCGTTCCATCCGATCCTTCCCCATCTGCATCGACAGGAAAGGGAAGCGCTCTTCGACATGATGATCGATTTCTATTCGCCCCTGATTCAACGCTCGAAAGGGAGACCGATTGGCCTCTGGCTGCCCGAGGCGGCGTACTCCCGCGAGACGATGGACAGCTTCCGGGAATCGGCGCGGCGGGCCGGCGTGGAACAGGAGGCGATTGCGGATTCGATTCAGCGTGCGTACTTGATTGCCGACGCCCGGCAGTTTGCGCGCCCTCCGCAGCCCGGCCAAGCGTGGGCCCGCGTCGAGTCGACCGAACGTCTCCTGGCGGTCGGGCGCGACCATCCTCTGAGCGGAGAATTCGCCTTTGGCGCGACGACGGCCCCCGAGTTCTTCGCTTCCGTGCGTTCCCGCGGCAGCGGATCCCTCCTTGTTGCGAACGACCTCGAGTCGCTCCTTGCCAACCCGATGCAGGCCGAACGGTTCGAAGCGATCGTCCACACGCTCCGCGAGGGTGCCGTCCAAGTCATCCCTCCCGTTCCGCCGGGCGATGCCCCGCCCCTGGCCCTGGTCGACTATTCGAGTTGGTCGGATTACGACGATATGCTGTCCGGAGGGATCACATCGGACACGCGCTGGACCGGACTTCGGCGATCCGATGGACTCGTGGTGTCTCGCATCCACCGGAATCGACCGCTGTCCCAGCTATGGAAGTATGCCTTCACCCTGGCAACCGAACGCGTCGAGACCGCTGTTCGGCGAAGGGCCCTCTACCTGCTCCGATCGGCGGGCGTCCCCCGACGTCCCCACGCCTTGCGCCGACTCGCGGTCTCCTACGGACGCCACTGGTTCCGCGAACACTATCGGACCCAGGGGATCCCAACGAGCGAGACGGACTTCGTCCGGTCCGCCGAAGACATCGTCGGAGGCAAGCTGGACGTCGAAGTCGCGGGCTTCCTCGCTCGCGGCTATGTGCTCATGCTGATGGGGACCCGGTCCGACCCGAGGTTCTGGGGCGGCACTGGGGCGTCTCGTCCGGGCAACGTTCTTCGAGTTCTCGGAGTGGCATGAGCGTGGAGAATTCGCCGCCCTCCAGACCGCCCCCGCATGGGAGACAACCGAACTGGCCTGGTACTCCTCCCTCGAGTCCGAGGTGGCGCAGCGTTCTCCGACCGACGTCATGAAACGGGCTGCGATGTTTGCCTTGGCGCCCGGGGGAGACTGGCCCGGTGGAGACCCGGTACTCCTGGTCGAGGAGGCCGTCGCGGATACGGGACACATCGTGGGCGAGGCGCACGGCGAGTGGAAGAATCCCGACTGGTGCGAGCATCGGTCCGGCTGATCC
>VBMC01000002.1 GCA_005879015.1 Methanobacteriota archaeon | reverse complement strand
ATCGGCTTAACATTTTGCACGGCCACGCGTGCGCCTTTCGGTCTCGAGGCGAATCATTTTATGGGCACCGTCCAATGCCCTCTCGGGGAGGAGTGGGGACGTGGAGGAGTGGCACAGACCGGTGGGCGTGATTTGTGCCCGGCGCTTCGCGCCGGAGAGATTCCCGTCCTGCTCCTCCTTTCTCTGAGGGGGACTTGGATGCGCCGTCCGGTCGGCATCACGGTTCTCGGCGCTCTGGTCTCGTTGGCCGCGCTCATCATGGTCCTGATCGGCATCGCCTCCTTCTTCGTCGGCCTTGCGTTCCTGATCCCCGGGACGCCGATTTCCGGGACCGAGCTGGTCCTGAACGGCATCCTCTACTTCTTCATCGGCGTTGCCTTGGGCATCGCGGGCGGAGGACTCCTGATGATGCGGCCCTGGGCGTGGGGGGTCGCCCTCATCGCCACCTTGGTGACCCTCGTCTACCTGGGATATCGAGTATACGAACGGTCGAACGCGGGATCCGGCACGACGCTCACTTCGTTGTTGACCCTCGGGATCGTCGCCATCATCTTTGTCTATCTGCTTTCCGCGTCCCGCGCCTTCCGGCGATCCGCTCGCTCGATGTGACCTCGACCGGTCGTCCGGCGGACTCAGAACGTCATGACCTTGTCGATCGCCGCGAGGACGCGGTCCGAATTCGGCAGGTAGACGTCCTCGAGTGCGTACGGGAACGGCGTGTCGAATCCCGTCACGCGGACGATCGGACCGCGGAGGTACTCGATCGCCTTCTCCGCGAGGATCGCACTGATCTCGGCTCCGAACCCGGCGGTCCGCGGGGCCTCGTACACGACGACGGCGCGGCCGGTCTTCTTCACCGAGGCGAGGAGCGTCGGTTCATCGAGCGGGACCAGGGTGCGAAGGTCGATCACCTCCGCCTCGACGCCTTTCGCGGCGGCCTTCGTGGCGGCCTCGAGGCACACCTGCGCCATGTATCCGTAGGCGATCAGCGAGACGTCCTTGCCTGGCCGACGCACCGCGGCCTCTCCGAGCGGCACGAGGACCTCGCCCTCCGGGACCTCCTCCCGGGAGGACCGGTACAGTTTCTTCGGCTCCAGGAACATGACCGGATCCGGGTCGCGGATCGAGGCGGTCAGGAGCCCCTTCGCCTCCTTCGGCGTCGAGGGCACGACGACCTTCAACCCGGGCGTGTGGCAGAAGTACGCCTCCGACGACTGGGAATGGTAGTGGCCGCCGCGGATCCCGCCTCCGAATGGGGTACGGATCGTCATGGGGACGGTGAACTGGCCTCCGGAGCGGTATCGCATCTTGGCGGCCTCGGACACGATCTGGTCGAAGGCCGGGTAGATGAAATCCATGAACTGGATTTCCGGCACCGGACGCAGGCCGTACAAGGCCATCCCGATCGCGGTGCCGATGATCCCGCCTTCCGCGAGGGGCGTGTCGAAGACGCGCTCCGGGAACTCGTCCAGGAGGCCCTCCGTGCACCGGAAGACGCCGCCGTTCCGGCCGACGTCTTCGCCGAGGACGATCACGCGGTCGTCCCGCCGCATCTCCTCGCGCAGCGCGTTGTTGATCGCCTGCACCATCGTCATCGCCGGCATGTTCACGACCTCGTGGCGTAGTATTCCTGGTACGGATCTTCGGTCGGAGTACCGCCCGGGAGCCGCCCCTGCATGTCCGGATCATCTTTGAAGGGCCTCAGGTCCGGGTCCTCGTCGAGCCGGTCCCGGAGGTCCGGTTGCAGTTCCACCGCCCTCACGAAGTGCTCGATGACCTTGGACTTGTCGCCCATCCGGGCGGCGATGCGCGCCAGGTTGAAGTACGTGCTCGCCCGCGTCGGTTCCAACCCGACCGCGTGCTCGAACGCCTCGAGTGCCCCGTCGAGATCGCCCGCGTGGAACAGGTCGTACCCGAGGCTGTTCCAGCCCTGCGGGTTGTCGGGGGCCGCGTCGCAAAGCAGGCGGTCGACCCGCGCCGCCTCGGCGTAGTCGCCTTCGGCACCCAAGCACGCGGCCGCGAGGGCGCACGCGTCTCCGTCCACCTCGCCCTTCCGCTGCAGGAGCGGCCGGACGAGGGCGAGGGCCTCCTTGGCACGGCCCTGCTTGAACAGCTCGTGCGCCCGCTGGAGCCCCGAGGCCGACGACGGTGCGGACACGGGAGCGGCGGGCCCTTTCTTCGGCGTGCGCTCACCTCCCGCGAGGGGCGAGGAAGGCGTCCCGCTGATCCCGAAGATGGTCGGGCATCTCCGCGTACACGTCCGTGAAGAGGGTCTCGACCGCGGGGGGCGGGGCGCGCTCCGCCTCCTGGATGGCCCGGGTGATTTCGTCTCCGATCTCCTGTTCGAGCCGGGCCTCTCGCCCGTCGTCCCACCAGCCGGCATGCTCGAGGTACCTCCGGTAGCGGGCGATCGGATCTCGCGCGCGCCACAGGGCGACCTCCGATTCATCCCGATACCGAGACGGGTCGTCGCTCGAGGAATGCGGGCCGAGCCGGTACGTCACCGCCTCGATCATCGTGGGCCCATGTCCCTCCCGGGCGCGACGGGCCGCGTCGCCGGTGGCCCGGAAGACCGCGAGCGCGTCCATGCCGTCGACGCGGACTCCGTCGAAGCCATACGCGGGGGCTTTCTGCGCGAGGGTCGCAGAGGCCGTCTGCCTCGCGACGGGGACGGAGATCGCCCATTGGTTGTTGTTGCAGAGGAACACGGTCGGCGTTCGGAAGACGCCCGCGAAGTTCATCGCGGCGTGGAAGTCCGCGGTGCTCGTCGCGCCATCTCCGAAGAAGACTAGGACGGCGTGCGGCTCGCCGCGGAGTCGCATGGCCCACGCGATGCCGACCGCGTGGGGGATCTGTGTCCCGACCGGCGAGCTAATCGAGAGGTAGTTTCCCTTCCGATAGACGTAGTGGCAGGGCATCTGGCGGCCGTGGACGGGATCCTCCGCATTTCCGATGAGTTGGCACAGCAACTCCTTCAGCGGCATCCCGCGGATGAGCGCCGCCCCGGGTTCGCGGTACTGGGGGACGATCCAATCCTCCGGTTCCATGGCCATCGCGGCCCCGACGATCGCCGCCTCCTGGCCGAGCGAGGGTCCGTAGAAGCCGATCCGGCCTTGGCGTTGCAGTGCGAGCATTCGGTTGTCGAGGATCCGCTGCAGGCTCATCCCGCGGTACAATCGGACGGCGTCCTCCTCCGACAACTCGGGGTCCAGACGGGGGTCTGTCGAGCCGTCGTCACGGATGATGTGGAGGGCATCGACCACGCTGTTCCTCGCACCCCCAGAGGACCGGAGCGACAAAACCACTGAGGCGGCCTTAAGCCTTCCGACCCCGGAATCTCTAAGAGATTTGCACCGTTGTCCGCGCGGTGATCCGTGAGAATTCCGCAGCGGACCCGCGGTTACCTCGCCATCGTCGTCGCGGCGGTCCTCTTCGGGGTCTGGCCGAGCCTCTCGAAGCTCGTGGTGAATGAGGTCCACCCGTTCGTGATTTCGTTCCTCATCCAGTTGATCCCGGCGGTCGCGTTGTTGCCGAGTCTCCGGCGCCTCCGGGTCGCGCGGTCGGATTGGAAATTCCTCGCCCTGTCCGGTGTCATCGGAACCGTAGCGGGCCCGATCACCTACTTCTACGGCCTTGAGCGGACGACCGCGTCGAATGCCGTCTTCCTGTCGAACAGCGAATCCCTGTTCACAATGCTCTTCGCGTATGCCTTCCTCGGGGAGCGCGCGACGCGCCGAGAATACGTGGCCCTCGGAGGCATCGCCGTCGGCGCGTTCATCGTGGCCACCGAACTCCGGTTCGGCGACGTCCAGTTCCTACAGTTCTTGATCGGAAACCTGATGCTCATCGGAGCCGCCGTCTGTTGGGGCGTGAGCAACACGACGAGTACGGTCCTGCTCCGGCGGATTCCCATCGTCGCATTGCTCGAGATCCAACTCCTCTTCGGGGCAGCGTCCTTCGCGGCGATCCTCGTCGTCTCGGACACGCCGATCGCTGTCCCCATTCACATCCTCCCCGTCCTCGTCCTGCTGGCGGTGAGTGCGGTCGGGGTCTTCTCGGTCCTGTTCTTCTACGCGTTCCGCACGATCGGCGCTATGCGGACAGGCGCCGTCCTGCCGACGTCGGCGCTATGGGGCATCCTCGTCGCCCTGTATCTGTTCCCGAACGAGACCCTGAGCGGCATTCAGATCCTGGGCGGGGCGCTCATGGTCGCGGCCCTGGCCGTGTTCTACCTGTTCCGAGGACCGTCCAAGATGGAAGCCGCGGGCGAAACCTTGAAACCGGACGCGTCGGATGGTCCGGATTCACCGTGATGTCGCCGATTCCGGACGAGACTCCGTTCGCGCGCCTCGCCGAGCTGACCACGAAGCTCGAGGCCACACCGAAGCGCCTCGAGAAGCGCGCCCTCCTGGCCGCCTTTCTGAAATCCCTCCGTCGAGACGAGGTTCCCCCGGCGGTTCACCTGATCGTCGGTCGCATCTTCGCGGAATCGGATTCGCGCGCTCTGAACGTCGGATGGGCGACCCTGAAGAAGGCCCTCGCGGGGACGAAGCAGGCCACCTTGGTCCCGCGGCCGCTCACGATCCTGGAGGCCACCCGCATGTTTGCTCAGATCGCGGAGGCCCGTGGCCCCGACTCGACGAGGGCCCGCCGTCGCCTCCTGGAATCCCTCCTCGGCCGTGCATCCGAAGAGGAGCGCGACGTCCTTCTGCGGAACGTCTTTGGGGAGATGCGGATCGGCGTGAACGAGGGCGTCATGCTCGAGGGAATCGCGGATGCCGCCGGCGTCGATGCCGAGTCCGTTCGGACGGCCCACATGTTCCTCGGAGACCTCGGGATGGTTGCAGAGATCGCGCTCTTCGAGGGAGCGCTCGGCCTTCGGTCCCGCGGCCTTCGCCTCCTCGCGCCGATGAAGCCGATGCTCGCCGAGATGGCCGAGGATTTGGACGAGGTCCTTGCCGAGCACGGCGGTCAGACGGCAGTCGAGTACAAGCTCGACGGCGCTCGCATTCAGATCCATCGGAAGGGCGACGTAGTCCGCATCTTTAGCCGGCGTCTGAGCGACGTCACGGACAGCCTGCCCGAGATCGTCGCGATCGCGAAGTCCCTCCCCGCCTCCGAGTTCCTGTTGGAAGGCGAGGTCGTCGCCGTTAACGCGGACGGGAAGCCCCTCCCGTTCCAAGACCTCATGCGCCGCTTCCGGCGCGTCCACGGGATTGCGGCGGCCCAGGAAGAGATTCCCCTGAAGTTGTACCTGTTCGACCTGCTCCACGTCGACGGGCAGACGCTGGTCGACGCGCCCTATCGTTCCCGATGGGAGAGCCTCGAGCGCCTCGTGCCGTCGGAGTATCTCACCGCCCGCAGGATCGTGACGCATAAGCAAGAGATCGAGCCATTCCTCCAGGCCGCCCTGGTCGCGGGCCACGAGGGCCTCATGGCGAAGGCCCTCGATTCCACGTATTCTGTCGGCAAGCGCGGGAAGAAGTGGTTCAAGATCAAGCCCGCGGACCTCCTGGACATGGCGATCGTCGCGGCGGAATGGGGGAGCGGCCGCCGCGAGGGATGGCTGTCCAACTATTGGCTCGCCGTGCGGGATGAGTCGACGGGCGGGTTCCAGATGATCGGGAAGACGTTCAAGGGGCTGACGGATGCGGAATTCGAGACGATGACGGAACGCCTTCGCGGCCTCGCGACTTCCGAGGAGCGATGGGGCTTCCACGTCCGACCGGAGGTCGTCGTCGAGGTCGCGTACAACGAGATTCAGCGGAGTCCGCACTACCCCAGCGGGTTCGCCCTGCGGTTCGCGAGGATCGTGCGGATTCGGGAAGACAAAGGACCGGGGGACGTGGACACGTATGCCCGGTTGAAAGACCTGTACGCAAGGCAGTTCGAGCGGAAAGGACGCGGGCCGGAGGACGTCTGATAGCCACTTTCGTGACGAGACGCCGATTGGGATTCCCGAGCCAGGGACTGGAAACCACTCGCCAGGCTTGTCGTCGCGTGGAAAGCTACCTCCGACCGGGGTCCGCATTCCCGGTTGTCTCTGACATCGTTTCGCTTCTAAATATCCCGTTATTCAAATCGATGCAGGTTGCCCGGAGCCCGGATCGAGAGTCTCGTCTCGACGGCGTATACCTCTACTTAGAGGTACGTGACTTTCCTCATTCCACCTCGCCGAGGGCGGCTGTCTCCCGCGTCCGGTTGCCTTGCCCCATCGCGGTCAGATAGATGCCCGCGAGGGCGAGCGCGCCGCCGATTCCGACCGCGATCCCCGGAACCTGGTTCAGGAGGACCCAGGCGAGGAGGCTCGAGCCGATCGGCTCTCCGACGAGGCTCAGGCTCACGATCGGGGCGGGGACCCATCGAAGACTCCAGTTGTAAAGGGTGTGTCCTCCGATCTGCGGGATGACGGCCATCGCGAGGAACAGCGCGAGTTCCCTCGGGACGTTTCCGACGGGGACAAGGCTCTCGCGCAGGATGAGCGCATACAGGAGCAGGACCCCCGTCGCGGTCACG
>VBMC01000285.1 GCA_005879015.1 Methanobacteriota archaeon | reverse complement strand
TCATATCCCTTTGATCTGTGGCTTTTCGTTGTCGGACTCCAGATGGTCGTCACGGCGTTGGGCACGACGATTACGCGTCTCAACCGCAGGCCTACCCCTGCCATGATCTGAGGCGTCGGTTCCCTCCAGCACGTTGCCGTCCCCGGTCACGTTGAACGTGCTCCCGCCGATCAGGGCGAGATAGTTCGGCTGGCGCGGGTGCGTGATCGCCTCCAGGCCTTCGACAAGGAGTACTGTCCGCGAGCTCCGTCAGGTACGGGGCCCTGCCGTAGATCGAGGCCAGGTCGTGGTTCTCCATGAGCACGACGACGACCTGGTCGAATATCGCACCAGGTGGCGGAGGTCCTGGTGGAGGAGGAGCCGGCGGTGGGGTGCGGGTGGCACGATCTGGACCACGGTGCCGCTCTTCGCGGGAAGGATCCGCGCCATGCTCCCCGCCTATGGCTTGCGCCCAAGCTCGTGAGGACACTGAGGAACTTCAATCCGGGATTTCTCGGGGCCTTTACAGCTGCGATCGATGGAACTGCGTCCGCTACAAGGTGTTCCGGCAAGTCGGGATCCAGGGCGACTTCCGCATCCTGAGGCCGAGCTTCGCGATGAAGCTCAAGGAGATCGGGATGGTCCTCGACGATCGAACCCGGCTGCTTCGGCACACGAGCACGGAGACTACAGCCAAGTTCTACAGCAACATGGAGCCGCTTGAACCATCGGCCCGCGTCGAGGAGCGCCTCACGAAAAACTGACTGATTTCCTGACCTTCCACGGGGAGGCTGTGGGGCCCTGCGTCCCCACTCCACGTCCACGGGCCGTCGGAAAAGAACCGCCAACCTCCAAAACCCAACGCAAGAGTCCAATCCCAGGGAGCGCATCGACGAAGGCTTCTTGTGGTCGAGCAAAATTGAGCGGCCGAGGCCACCCCCATGTCCAGTCCAATCGCCGAGAGCCCCGTGCGCTCCCGGTGCGACCATTCCGAGGTCGAGGACCTCGGCAACGCCGGCATCGTGGAATTCTATCGCTGCACGCGCTGTCGTGATGTGGTCGTCGTGCAGGGGAGCCGTCGATGGGCCGTGACCGCGATCCACGAGGACTAGAAAACGTGGCTCGCGGCGAACCCATTCGGATCGGAGCGAGACTTTATCGCGAGGAATCGGCTCCCGCGGTTCGGGTCTTCGGGTGCGGTTCGACCGGAGGCGTTTCTATCAGGTAGTGGCGGTCCTCGCTGCGGCATGCGCCTACGCGACAATCGTCCTGGGCGGGACGGTTCGAGGGATGGACGCGGGGCTCGCCTGCACGGACTGGCCGCTGTGCAACGGTTCCGTCGTGCCGGATCTCGGAAACCCGCGGGTCGCGGTCGAGTACGCCCACCGCCTCGTCGCCGCTGTGACGAGCCTCTCCATCCTCCTGACCATGGTCCTGGCCCTTCTTTGGTACCGCGCGGAACTTCGCCTCGTCCTCCTCTCGAAGGTAGCCTTCGGGATCCTCGTCGCCCAGGTGGTTGCGCTTTTCGCCCTTCGACTGCCCCCCATGGGAGTGGCGAGTCCTCGGCCGATCGGATGAAACTCATTCTACGAGAAAGTGCACGACGCTGATGCCAATGAATCCGATCATCACGGAGACGATCCAGCGACTTCCGCGATCCGCGCTCGCGATCGGCAGGAAACCGCGCACCAGGAGCACGAGGGCCACGGAGGCTTCCGTGGCCGCGAGGAACGTCGAGAGGGCCAGCGTTGCGGCGCTGCCGCCGGCGAGTCCCATGGCGTCGAAGGCCCATCCGGGCACGAACGTCGCGGGAATGGAGACGAGGGGAACGAACAGCAACACGAGCGACGCTCGAAGTGACCATCGCGCGGCGAACGCGGAGACCAAGAGCAGCGCCCCCTCGACGAAACGGTGCACCACGGTCGCCACGACCGTGAGAGCGTCGATCCGGACGACCGGGCTAGAAGCGCCCACAAAATCCCGTCCCAGGACGAGGCCATCGCCGAAACTGTGGAGTGCGATGAAGGCGGCGGTGGCCCAGACGATGCTTGCCGGTTCGGTCCGAATGAGAGGACCTTCGAACAAGAACCATCCAAGGAGTCCTCCAAGAGCCAGCCCGGTCAAGAGGAACGACGCGGCCCCCAAGGAGTCGTTCCCGGCGAACAGGAAGGGCTTGCCCTCGAGGACGAACGCCATCGCGTGGGAGAGCCCGAGGAAGGCGATGACGCCCGCGAATCCGCCCCACACGACCTCCCGATGCGCATCGAGCCACGCGCGAAACGAGTATAGGAGGATGGATGCGAGCGGGATCGCGCCGAACCCGGCGGCCAGGACCGCGAGGTCCGTCATGGAGAATCACTTCGAGCGCTTCACCGCGCGAACGGCTCGGACGTGGTAGACCGCGGCGAAGATGAGGACGCCGCCGAGGGCGAGGAGCATTATCCCCGGGATCAGAGCCACGTTGAATCCTCCGCCGGTCGGGACGGGCACGCCGAGGATCAGGACGTTTCCATGCATCGTCCCCGAATGATATTCACAATAGTACGTGAAATTGCCTGCTCGATCCAGGTGGAGTTTCTGCGTGAGCGAATTGGTATTGTTGAAGTCCCCCGTCTTCGGCTCGCCGACGCTGGGGATCTGATCCGCGTTGTAGTCGATGAAGAGGTCATGCTGTTTCGAG
>VBMC01000001.1 GCA_005879015.1 Methanobacteriota archaeon | reverse complement strand
GTCCTCCTCGAGGAGCTGCTTCAAGAATGCCAGGTTCAGGTCGAACGTCCTCCTCGTCTCGCCGTCGAGGCCCGCGACGAAATTCAGCCCGGGCAAAAGGATGGGCATGCCGGTCCCGCCCCGTTCCCTCCCCACCGCATTCACCATGCGGACCGCCTCGAGGCAGCCGTCCGCGTCGATGTTGAGGTTGTTCGCCTCCGTGACGCGCGGATCCGCCGACTCCAGTCCGAACGACAACGAGTTACCAGGAGAGGCTAGCCGGGCGAGGTCGCGCATCGCCGCCATCGCGTCGTCCGGATGCGCGAGCATCATCGCGGGATCTCCGTTGTCCGTGTGCAGCACTTTGAGGTCCGGGGCCGCCGCGCGGATCCCTTCGAGCAACGCCCGGATCACGGGGACGTTGATGCGCGGCGTCGGAGAGGTGCCGAGTCCGATCGCCTGATAGCTGAAGAAATCCGCTTGGCCCCCGAGCCGGAAGTTCACCGCGCCGAGCTCCGCGAGCCGACGCACCTCCGCGAGGACGCCGGCCACCTCGCGGAATTTCGGCTTGCCGTACATCGGCTCGATGCAGAAGGAGCACCCCTTGTTGACGTACCGCACACAGCCCTTCGACGTGTCGAGCTCGACCGTGAGCGGCTCCGGGAAATCGGGATGGTCGCGGACGACGTCGGCGCCGAGGAGAGCCCAGCGGTCCCACTCGTCCATCGTCTTGTCGCGGTGCGTCCATTCGGACGTCGTCAGATGATCGTATACCGCCGCATCGAGGTCGCGTAGCGCGACCCAGTTGAACGGTTTGATGAGAGACTCGTCGTAGTACCGGAACCGCGCGAGCGGGCCGCCGAAGACCCGAGGTCCCTGGAATGCGCTTGCGTGGTGGACGATCTCCCTCTCGCTGATCGGGAGGCTTCGAAGGTACTTGCCCGGGACAATCGGGCCCGAGATCAGGACGAGAAGATCGCCCGCGAGCGGATGGCCTGCGCGGACCCGGTCGATCGTCACGTACTCCCATTCGTGGCCGGCGTCGCGGACCGCACCCGCGACGTAGCGCGGATAGGGCGAGATGTACGGCGGCACGCCGAAGTTCGACGGCTCGTCGACGTACCCGTCGAGGATCACGACCTTCATGGGCCGCAATCCATGTGCCGGCCGCGATAAAAGGGCTTCGACTGCGGGCCGATTCGAAGCGGGAACCGATCAGGCCTTGCCGCCCCATCGGCCCATGACGATGATCAAAACGATCATGAAGACCGTGAGGGCCAGCGCCACGACGATGCCAATGACCAGACTGGTGACATCCTTAGGCGCCGTGAGTGGGGCTCCGGTCAGCGCGAGACCTCCGAGGACCACGTTGCTCCACACGAGCGCGATCACAAAACCGAACGCGGCCCCAAGAGAGCTCGCGATCGTCTTCCGGACCTCTGCCATCGAGAGTTGCTTTTCCTCCGCCATGCGTACCCCTGACCCGCGACTTCTGCGTATCTAATAAAAGGTCTATGTTTCACGATGAACCCTCCATGTACGAGCGAAGAGCCTTTAGCGCCTAGCGCGGTCTCCGGACCGCCATCCGCCTCCGAGGACCCTCTGTGGAACGAATCGAGGTGACGACCCGCGACATCGACTCGGCGCTGTCCGTCGTCCGGGAGGTCGCCTGGCCCACACCGACTGTCCCGTTCTCAGGCGGCGACGAACCCGTGTGGTTGAAACTCGAGAACCTCCAGCGACTCGGGGCGTTCAAGATCCGCGGCGTGTGGAACCGGATCTCGCACTTGACGGAGGCAGACCGGGTACGGGGCATCAGCACGATCAGTTCCGGAAACCATGGCCTGGCCGTCGCCTGGGCGGCCCGCCGGCTCGGCCTGCCCTGCACGGTCCGCGTCCCGGAAGGGGCCGTCGGGCGCAAGGTCGAGGCGATCGCTTCCCAGGGAGCGGACGTCTCCCCGATCTCCCGCCGGGACCTGATCGACGCCCACGAGAACGAGACTTGGAGGTCTTGGCCCTCCGCTTTCATCCACCCGTTCGCGCATCCGGCCACGATCGCCGGACAGGGGACGATCGGCTTGGAGATCGTCGAGGAACTCCCGGAGGTCCGGACCGTCCTCGTCCCGGTGGGGGGCGGAGGGCTCGTCGCGGGGATCGGGACTGCGGTGAAGGGACGCGTGCCCCGCGCTCAGGTGTTCGGGGTCCAAGCGGAAGGCGCCGCGCCGCTGCCGGTGGCGTTGCAGACCCGCCAAGCCCATCGCATCGATCGGCCGCAGACGATCGCCGACGGGATCGGCATCGGAATCATCCTGCCCTCCATGGCGCAGGTCCTCAACCGGGTCCTCGACGGCGCGCTCGTCGTGACGGATGCGGAGATCCGCACCGCGATGCGCCGCCTCGCCCTCGAGGCGAAGATCGTCGCCGAGCCGGCAGGGGCGGCGGCATTCGCGGCCTGGATCCGATATCGAGACTCCCTCCGTCCGCCGGTCGTCGCGGTCGTCTCCGGCGGCAACGTGGACCCGAATCTTCTCGCGGCGGCCGTTGGGGGCTGACGAATCATCGTTGTGATTTCGCTTTCTCGACCACGCGCACGTCGTCGATCCGAGCACTCGGATACTGCCCCTTCGAGTCCTTTTCCAGCGACTTCACCATGTCCCACACCGTGAGCAGGGCCACGGTGACTCCATAGAGGGCTTCCATCTCCACGCCGGTCTTGTAGGTCGCCTCCACGTTCGTCGTCACGACGATCCGATCCGCTCGTACGTCGAAGGAGACCTCCGCGGCCGTGATCGGAATGGGATGGCAGTGCGGCAAGACTTGCCAGACGCTCTTCATCGCATGCAGGGCGGCGACTTCCGCGGAGACCAGCACGTCACCCTTCTCGACGGGACCATCGCGGATCGCGCGTGCGGTCGCGGGTCGGAGGAGCATGGTGCCGGTCGCGACCGCGCGTCGCTTCACATCCGGTTTCCGACCGATGTCGACGATCTTCGCCATCGCCTCGGGATGGGTGGCCGCGCTATTTCTCCCTCGCGCCTTTGTCATGACGAACACGGCGGAGCCTCCGATCGGGGTCTCGGCGACCACGACGATTCGTGAAGCGACCAACCTCTAGCCCTCGCGGGTGCGGTGGCGCGGGCCGGAGCGGCCCCGCCCGATCTTTCCGCCGATCGCGCGGAGGGATGCAGGGAACCGACTCGGGTCAGCGACGGCGACGGATCCGATCGGGCCGATCGGCGATCTCGGTTTTCCAGATCGGCACGATGCGCTTCACCTCGTCCATGACCCACGCACAGGCCGCGAAGGCTTCCGCGCGATGGACCGCGGCGCAGGCGATCGCGACGGAATCCCCGCCGACCGGGACGCGGCCGAGCCGGTGGACGATGGACAGGTCCGTGAGACCGAACTTGTCCTTGGCCCGCTCCCCGAGCGCGGTGAGGCTCTTGATCGCCATCGGACGGTACACCTCGTAATCGAGGGCTTTCACCCGTTCGTCCGAGCGGACCGTCCCGAGGAACAGGACGATGGCACCCGCGTCATCCCGCCGCACGCTGTCGACCACGGCCTCGAGATCGATGCGCGCCCGCCGAACCTCGATCATCCCGCGCCCCCGCTCACGGGAGGAAGGAGCGCCACCTCGTCCCCGTCTTGGAGAATCCGATCCGATGCCGCGAGGTCGTGATTCACCGCGAGGAGCATCGTGTCCCGGTGGCCCGCGAGCCGCGGGTACTTGGCCACGACCCCGTCCACGAGTTCCCGGAGGCTGAGGCCGTCCCGCGAGGACCAAGTGAAGCCCCGGGATCCGACGATCTCCCGGTACGTCGCGAACAGCCGGACCTGGATCTGCATCGAGGCGTTGCCATGGCCCCGCCGTCGTAAGGCCTTTGCCGTCACGGCGGGAGGGCGCGGGCCAGGATCTCCCCTCGACGGCGCCGGAGCTCGGCAGCGAGTCGGTCTATGTACGCATCGAGGGCCTCCTCGAGTTTCTGCCGTGCGACCTCGGACCGGAGGGCGCCGAGGTAGCGGAACGCCTGGACCCTCCGGCCGCCCCGGTCCTCGTAATGCCAGAAATACAGGTACGGACGTCCGCGGATCTCCTTCGTCGTGACACCGCATCCGATTTGCACGAGCCCGAATCGGATCGACCTTATTCAAGGTTGACGATGGTGACTTCTCCTCCCGGATTTCGGAAAAAGGTTAAATCACATGCGTCAGTCATTTTCGCGCATGCGCCACCGGGATCGACGGCGGGCAGGCCTGCTCCTTTTCGCGGGTTCAATCGGGTTCGCGATCGGGATGACGCTGGCGGAAGCCACGTTCCCCGGATACAACGTGGCGCACGACTTCCTCGGAGACCTGGGCGTTGGCCCGAGCGCGCTCCTCTTCAACGCCTCGATCGTCTTCCTCGGAGCTGCCTTCCTGGCTGCGGCCGGATTCCTCGCGCGTGCGTTCCGGGTTCGGCTGCTGCCCATCGTTGTGGCCCTGACCGGAGTCGGCGCGATCGGGTTCGGCCTCGTGCCCGCCTTGGACGACAATCCGGTCCGCATGATGCACGCGGGCGTGGCGCTCTTGGCCTACGGCGGTGGCGGCCTCTCCGCGATCTTGGCGTTCCGGATCCTTCGACCGTCCCTTCGGTATGTGTCCGCGGCCCTCGGCGTGATCTCCCTCGTGGGACTCGGGTTGATGGCCACGCAGACCTGGCCCCTCGACCGCGGCGTGATCGAACAGGTCTCGGTCTGGTCCATCCTGCTCTGGGGCATGGCGACGGGAGGATCCCTCCTGGTCCCGTCTTCGACCTCCCGCAAGGAGGGGGTCCCGGTCGGCTCTCGCAGCGTGTAGCCAACCTTGTTTAAGGTTAATTCACCCTGCGTCTCCAGGCGGGTCCGATGGCCCCCACCCCATCCCTTCCACTGGAAAGCCTTATGCCGCGGGCGTCGCCTCGGACGGGCGCTTGGACGTCCTCCTGGTCTCCCTGGACCCCGACGTCGCGGAGATCTCGGCCCTCGTCCGGTCCGCGGGCCACCGCATCGTCGAGACGATCGTCCAACGTCGGAACCACCCGGACCCGCGCACGTTCGTCGGTCGCGGCAAGCTCGATGAGGTCCGCGAGCGGGTCGCCGCGGACGATGTCGATGTGGTCGTCTTCAACGGCGAGCTCCGGCCGACGATGCACTACCTGCTCGAGCGGGAGCTGCACGTGGAGTGCTACGACCGCCTCCGCGTGCTCCTCGAGCTGTTCGCGCAGCGCGCCTCGAGCCGGGAAGGAAAGCTCCAGGTCGAACTGGCCCTCCTCCACTACGAGGTCCCTCTCCTTCGGGAATGGATCCACGAGGGCGACGTCGGGGAGCGGCCCGGATTCATGGCGGGCGGAGAACAGCGGGTCGACGCGTACTACGAAACCGTGAAGCGACGGATGAAGAAAATCCGAGACGAGCTCGAGACGATCCGCCGGGAACGGGAGGTTCGTCGAATCGTGCGGAAGGACCGGGGCTATCATCTGGTGGCCCTCGCAGGGTACGCGAACGCGGGGAAGACCTCCTTGTGCAACGCCCTGACGGACGAACACCTGCTTGTGGAGGACCGGATGTTCTCGACCTTGGCCACGACGACGAGGAGCCTCACTGGAACGAGGAGGCGCATTCTGCTCACGGACACGATCGGGTTCGTCGACGGCGTGCCGTTCTGGTTGGTCGAGGCGTTCCATGCGACTCTCGAGGAGATCCTCCAAGCGGACCTCGTCCTCCTCCTGGTCGACGCGACCGACTCCGAACTCGAGATCCGACGGAAGGTCCGACTCGCAGCGCGCACCCTCTTCCCGAACGTCCCCTCGGACTCCGTCATCCCGGTGCTCACGAAGGCCGATGAACTCGCATCGGAGGAGGTGGCGGCTCGCGCGCACGTCCTCGCGGATTCCGAATTCCACCGGACCCCGCTCGCGATCTCCGTGCGGACCGGACGCGGTCTCCCGGAGTTGCGAGACCTCGTGCATCAGGCCTTCGTCTATCCCCTCGAGATCCACCTCGTCCTGGTCCCCGGCGCGGAGGCGTCCGCGAACATCCACTGGTTGTACGAGCATACCGACGTCGTGTCGGCGGTCCACGGCCCCGAACGGATCGAGCTCGTCGTCCGCTGCCGGATCCGGGACCGCGAAGCGGTGGAGCGTCTCGGCCGGGTCGTCCTGTCGAGGGACGTCGACTGATCAGACCTTGATCCGGAACTCGCGTTTCTTCTCGAGGAACCGCCGTTCGTACGCGGACGGCAAGTGGTCGTACGTGAGCTCCTCGATCCGCCGCATGTTCTTCACGAACAGTTCCTTCGACGTCGTCGAGATGAGACGCTCGAACTCCCTCTCCTTCCGAATCGTGTCGACGAAATAGAACCCGCCCGCGAGGACGGCGAGGAATCCGAGGAACGCCT
>VBMC01000074.1 GCA_005879015.1 Methanobacteriota archaeon | reverse complement strand
TACGTGGTGTCGATCCCCGCGAACGGCGGCAGGTCCTCGAGCACGTGCACCAGGACGTGGTCTTTCAGCGTCGGGGTGACCGGCGCCCGCTTCGTGTCTTCGGCGCGGACCACCCGCATCCGTTCCGGTTCCTTCGAAGTGGCGGGACCTTTGGGGCGCTGGGACTCGGGGGACGGGGTGGCTTCGGCCGCGTGCGGGAGAGGGCCGAACGCATCGGCCCGGGATTTCTTCAGGAGGGCAACCATGTTCTCGAACAACGCGGATTCCTGCGTCGTCAGGTGGGGCACCTCGACCTCGGCCCCGCTGGCACGACTCGAGGCGAGGAGGGCGAGCTTTCGTTCCCGGTACGTGAAGATCTGGTCCCGTCGCTTCCGGACCTTGCGTAGTTCATCTTGGAGGAGCAGGGCCTTCGGAGAGTTCGGGTCCTTTTGGGCCTCCGCATTCGCACCTTCATCGAGGCGGGCGACATACGCCGCGAGCTTGTCGTAGAAATCAGCCTCGAGGTTCACGAGGGTCTTCTTGCCGCTTTCCTCCCGGTACACCTTCGTGACGCGTTCAAAATTGACCTCCTCCTCGCCCGGCACGCGGCGAGTATCCGGCGGCCGATATATGATGGCGTCGCCGCGCAACCCTTATTGTCCTCGCAGGGTTCGTGTTCGTTGGCGATGCACCCGACGAGCCGATGCAAGAGCCTGTTCCCGGAGGCGATGTGATGGACTGGGAACAGCTCCATGCGGATCTCGAGAAGGTGATCGAAGACCTCGCCGAGAAAAATCGGCTCGCTCCGATCATCGTGGAAGGGGAATACGATCGACGCGCGTTGCGGGCCCTCGGCCTGACCGGGGACATCCGGCTCATCAACGAAGGCTCGACGAT
>VBMC01000073.1 GCA_005879015.1 Methanobacteriota archaeon | reverse complement strand
TCTCAGAAGTGAGAATGGGCACCGAAGAATCTTTAAATAGGGCCGGCTCCAGTGGGGAAATGGGATAGCGGCCAGGACCGCGATTCATCCGTCCCACTCATCCGAATCATGCTTACCTGCCTCCTTGAAGGGAGGTCGAAAGGCCCTGCGGGGCAGCGTTGTGCGGATCGGTGGACGGCGAGGAGCGGAGGGCCG
This sequence comes from Methanobacteriota archaeon, assembly GCA_005879015.1. Taxonomy (GTDB): domain Archaea; phylum Thermoplasmatota; class Thermoplasmata; order RBG-16-68-12; family RBG-16-68-12; genus RBG-16-68-12. Next base: position 4,883 of record VBMC01000073.1, on the reverse strand, counting down.
AACCCGGACAACGTGTGAACATGAACATCGATCCAAGTACGACTAAATACATGATCCAGGCCCGAATGGAGGCCGAAGGGATCGTGGAGAAGCCCGACGTCGTCGGCGCCGTGTTCGGCCAGACGGAAGGGCTCCTGGGTGAAGAACTCGACTTGCGCGACCTGCAGAAAGGCGGCCGCATCGGACGCATCGAAGTCGACGTGCAGAGCAAGAAGGGGCGGAGCGAGGGCTTGATCCTCATCCCGTCCTCGCTGGACCAGGTGGAGACCTCCATCTTGGCTGCGGCCCTCGAGACGATCGACCGCGTCGGCCCGTGCAAGGCGACGATCAAGGTCGAGAAGGTCGAGGACGTCCGTGTGACGAAACGGAACAAGATCATCGAGCGGGCCCGCGCCCTCCTGGCGTCCATGGTCGAGGACTCGAAGACCTCCGGCTCCGACCTCCTTGATGAAGTGCGACAGAGCGTCCAGGTGTCCGAGATCGTGTCCTTCGGATCCGAGCGGCTTCCCGCGGGACCGAACATCGCGGACAGCGACGCGATCATCATCGTGGAAGGACGGCAGGATGTCCTCACCCTCCTGCGATCCGGGATCAAGAATGCGATTGCCGTGGAGGGGACGAACGTCCCGAAGACGGTCCAGGAGCTGTCGAAGGAACGGGCCCTGACCGCGTTCGTCGACGGCGACCGCGGTGGCGACCTGATCCTGAAGGAACTCCTCCAAGTGGCCGAGGTCGACTTCATCGCCCGCGCGCCGCGGGGGAAGGAGGTCGAAGAGCTCACGCAGAAGCAGATCATGAAGGCGCTGCGGAACAAGATCCCCGCGGACCAGTACGTCGAGATGTACGGGCTCTCGGGCCAACTGTACAAGCCGGAGTCCGAATTTCCGGAGGCTCGCCCCGCCGGGGCGCCGCCTGGCCGGGCCGAGCGAGGCTCGGAGCCCCGCCCGGAACCGCGGCCCGAGCCCCGAGGCGAGCCGCGGGAGTTCCGAGAGGTCGCACCCGCGCCACTCACGCCGACCACGAAGGTCCTCAACCCGAAGTTGGAGAAGTATCGCGAGATGCTCCTCCAGCTCGGAGGTTCTTCCACGGCGCGCCTCCTCGATGAGGGGGACGGCGTCGTCACCGAAGTCCCCGTCCGGGACCTCGTGGAGACCCTGAAAACCGCGAAGCAGACCCGTGCGGTCGTCTTCGACGGCATCATCACGCAGCGGATCCTCGACATCGCCGCGGAAATGAACATGCACTCCGTCGTCGGGACGAAGATGGGGACGATCACGAAGCAGCCCACCGGCGTCGTCGTCTGGACCCGGAGCGATCTGGCTCCATAGGCGAGGTGGCGTTCATCGCGCGGACGAAGCTGCTCGCGGCGGACGAGGGATTCGCCCTCGACGACTTCGAGACGACCGCGGAGATCGCGATCCCGGACGACCCGTTGAAACGCGTGGTCGGCCAGGATGAGGCGGTGAAGCTCGCCCGGATCGCCGCGAACCAGCGGCGCCACTTCCTCCTCGTCGGACCCCCCGGCACGGGGAAGTCCATGATCGCCCAGGCCCTGTCCCTCCATCTGCCGTCGGTCACGGAAGAGATCCGGATCGTCCACAACCCCGAGAACCCGGAGCGCCCCCTCGTCGAGGTGAAGCAGCGAGACGAGGTGCTGACGGACCAGAGCCGCCTCGCTGGCGCCGAGGGAGACCTGATCGACCCGAAGGAGGCGCCGATCAACGTCGCGGAGCGTCTCGGATACAAGTGCGTCCATTGCGGGACCTATTCCTCGCCGACGGACCGGATGTGCCCGAAGTGCGGCCGGCCCAAGGCGGCGTCTCAGGGAAACGCCGGGAATCCGTTCGGCGATCTCTTGGGCGGCATCTTCGAGGTCACCTTCGCCCAGCTCGGCGGCCGCGATCGCGTGACGACGACGCGCCAGCAGTTCGGGAAGGAAGAGGTCGTCGTCTACGAGCGCGCTGGGGACATGATCCGCGTGCTCGATCAGAAGGCCCTCGAGAAGCGCCGCGAGGTGGAGAAGGAGAGCCCGCGGAAGGTCCTCGTCCCGATTACCCGGCGGCCGTTCGTGCTCGCCACGGGGGCGAGCGAGACGGAGCTCCTCGGGGACGTCCGGCATGATCCGTACGGAGGCCATCCCCAGCTCGGGACGCAGCCCTACGACCGCGTCGTCGCGGGGGCGATCCACGAAGCCCACCAGGGCGTCCTGTTCATCGACGAACTCCCGCAACTCGGGCACATGCAACGCTTCATCCTGACGGCGATGCAGGAGAAGCGCTTCCCGATTTCCGGGCGGAACCCGCAGAGCGCGGGGGCGAGCGTGAAAGTGGAGAACGTGCCGTGCGATTTCATCTTCGTCGGGGCGTGCAACATCCAGGACCTGCCCCATCTCCTGTCTCCCTTGCGGTCTCGGATCACGGGAGCCGGTTACGAGGTGCTCGTCGAGACGACGATGCCCGACACGGATGCGAACCGGGTGAAGCTCGCCCAGTTCGTGGCGCAGGAGATCGCGGTCGACAAGCGGATCCCGCCCGCCTCCCGCGACGCGGTCGGCGTCGTCATCGAGGAAGCCCACCGTCGCGCGAAGACCCTCGACAACCAGGAGAAGGGGCTGAGCCTGCGGCTCCGGGAACTCGGCGGCCTGATCCGCTCCGCGGGCGACATCGCGGTCACGGAGCAGGCGAAGGTGATCGACGCCGAGCATGTCCGTCGCGCGGTGAAGGTCTCGCGGACGATCGAGGACCAGATCCGCGAGCGGTACGGATCGTACTCCGCCGGCGTCGGGACGGACATGTCCTCCTCCCAGCGGGAGGCCTCGCCGTACCACTACTGGAACGAGCACAAGGCGGACGACGTCCAGGGATACCAGTGAGCCGCGGGCTCAGAAGTGCTTCACCATCTTGAAGCCGTCCTCCCCGTCCGTGTAGAATTTAGGAAGGACCGCGGCGACGTCGAACCCGTAGCGTTTGTAGAACCGGATCGCTTCCTCGTTCGAGATCCGGACCTCGAGCTCGATCCGCCGCAAGCCGCGCATCGCGCACCTCTGGACGAAGGCGTCCATGATCTGGCGCCCGAACCCGCGACGCCGCCATCCGGCGGAGACCGCGAACATCAGGATCCGCGCCTGGCCGTCCGAACTGATCACCGCGGCGAGGAATCCGACCGGATGCCCGTCCAGGTCCGCGATGAGGAAGCCGTCCCGCCACCAGCGGTGGATGTCCAGGTACAGGGAGGTCGGGTAGTTCTCCCGCAGCGCCTCGCGCACGATCGATGCGACCGAAGGGATGTCGTTCGGGACGAACGGGCGGATGCGCACGGCGCGGCCGAAGGGTCCGTTCGATTTCAAAATGCCGGTCGTCGGCAGACTCATCCGTGGCGCCACCGTTGGACGGACGTGCGGGCGTTCATCGAATTGTCCGGAGAGCATCCGACCCTCCCGCGGGCCGAGGCCCTGGCGGCCCTCGCATCCGAGCGGGTCGAGGTCCGGACGGCCTCGTTCGATAACCAGGTCCTTCGGATCGATGCGGTCGGACCCGTCGAACGGGCGACCCATCGCCTAGGCCTGGCCCACCTCGTTTCCGAGGAACTCGCCGCCGGCGACTTCGAGGCGATCCGGGCGTTCGCCCAGGAGGTCGACCTCCACGGTCGGACCTTCCGCGTCCGATCGCGAGGCCTCGGCATCGACGTCGATCCGCTCGCGGTGGAAGGTCCCCTCGGGTCCGATTTCGGCCGCACGGGCCGGGTGGACCTCGATCAACCGGCCGTCGACTACCGCCTCCTCATCGGCGAGGAGTTCCTCCTGGGCCGCGTGATCCACCGGGTGGACCGCGCGCGCCTCGAGGCGACGAAGGTCGCCCATCGGTCGTTCTCCCTCCCGATCTCCCTCCACCCGAAGTTCGCGCGGGCGCTCGTGAACCTCGCGCGGGTGCCGATGGCCGGCACGGTCCTGGACCCCTTCTGCGGCACCGGCGGCGTCCTCCTCGAGGCAGCGGCGATCGGACTCCGTCCGATCGGACTCGATCGCGACCGGAGGATGGTCCTCGGCTGCCGCTCCTCCCTGCGGGATGCGCAGGCCGAGGATCGACTCGCGATGGCGGATGCGGGACATCTCCCGTTGCGATCGGGGAGCGTCCACGGGATCGCGACGGATCCTCCCTACGGGAGGGCCGCCTCGACGCGGGGCGAATCGATCGAGAGCCTCTACGGTCGGGCGTTCCGCGCGTTCCGAGACCTGCTGCCCTCCGCGGCGCACGTCGCGATCGTCCTCCCGAACGACGCGATGATCGACCTGGCGTCCGAGCATCTCGAGTTGATCGAGACGCACGCACTCCGGGTCCACCGGTCCTTGGTGCGGCACTTCTGCGTCTTCGTCAGTTCGTGACCTGCAACATGATGTGCAAGTCCTCTTGCAACGCGCCGTCCGGTGTCGTCGCATGCACCTCGAAGGTCACCGTCGCCGGGAGGGAGGAGGTGCCCCACGAGGCCGGCGCGGTCACGTTCAGATCAAGGACCGCGCGCTGGGAGACATTCAGCCGGAATGCTAGCGTGTCCGTGTTCAAAGGGGTCGTGGCGGTGCCGATCTGAAGCGCGGCGAATCGGATCACGAAACCGAATTCGTTGAGGTTGTTCTCTCTCAGGTTCACGACGACATTCTCGGGCGCCGCTCCGGTATCGTTGAGTGCGAAGACCAAGCGGATCGACGAGGCCAGGACAATCGTCGCATTGATCGGGAACGGGAAGCCGGGAACGGCCTCGAATGCGAGGTCCCGTTGAGTCCCGACCGGAGCGAAGGGCTGGGGCACGAAGGTGACGATCAGGATCGCGACGGCCACAATGCCGACGAGCTTCCGCGCCGGGTCGAGGCGCGTCAGGTCGTTCAAGGG
>VBMC01000072.1 GCA_005879015.1 Methanobacteriota archaeon | reverse complement strand
ACTGCTCTGGTGGGCCTGGAAGAACCGCATCCCGGTGTACGTCCCGGCGATCTTCGACGGGGCCGTGGGGTACCAACTGTGGTCCTTCTGGCAGGATCACAAGGACTTTTCGATCGACCAGTTCCGCGACGAAGGGGAACTCTCAGACTTGGTGTTCGGTGCGAAGGAATCGGGCGCTCTGATGATCGGGGGAGGCGTTTCGAAGCACCACACGATCTGGTGGAACCAATTTCGCGGTGGACTCGATCTTGCGGTCTACATCACGACGGCGCCGGAATGGGACGGGAGCTTGAGCGGAGCGCGGCTGCGGGAGGGGATCTCCTGGGGCAAAGTCAAGGAGACCGCGAAGCAGGTGACGATTGAGGGCGACGCGACGGCGATTCTGCCACTCATGATCGCTGCGGCACTCGTCCGCCCGCGCCGATGATGCGTGCGAGTCACTTAATGAGCCAGTAACCGGCGGCTTTCTCTCGCGCACGGCGTTTCGCGTAGCCCTTCGCTTGGAGTTCCTGGAGCGCCGTGAGGACGAAGTTCTTCGGGAGCTTCGACATCTTCGTAATCGCCTCGGCGTCGCGCATCTTCTCCTCCGAGGTGATGCCGGCGGATTTCATCGTGTCGTAGACTTTGTTGGATCGGTCAGAAACGTCCTCGAGTGGCATGGACGCACCTCGTGTGCGCGGTCCGGAACTTGAAGGGCCATTTAATAAGGTTTCCCTCCTTCTTTCAATCCAGGAAACGTCGATGTGTCCCGGAGAGTGCAAGGACCGGATGGGGGATGCCTTCGACCGGTTCGGGCGCGTTCCCATCGTCCGCAGGACCCGGGTCGCTTCGTCGGATGATCCCGCGTTCCGCCGACGAAGCCGGGCGCCGTTCTGGGCGGCCGGCGGCTTGGTCCACGACACCCGCGGTGCGATCGTCTTGGTCCGCGTGGGCCGGGAATCCGGAGGCAGTATGTGGTTTACGCCAGGCGGTCTGCTCGAACAAGGAGAGAGGACCGATGACGGCCTCCGTCGAGAGGCCCGCGAGGAGGTGGGCCTCGAGCTCGCCGACCCCGCTTTGACCCGGATCGTCCATGAGACGATAACGGACGGCAGCCGAGCCCGTCATGGATATTTCGCGCAGTTCATCGCCCGTGCACAATCGACGGAACTCCGACCGGGCCACGAAGTGATCGAGGCGCGGTGGTTCGACGGCTTGCCGCGGGACATGGCGTTCCGGGACGACTACCTCGAGGATTTCAAGAAGGTTCAGGCGGGCGCAAGCTTTTAGAGACCGTCGGATTTGGCCGGTCGGGACCGTGGGGCAGAGGGCCGCGCTGCTCGTCGTCGACATCCAGAATGACTTCTGTCCAGGCGGAGCGCTCGGGGTGCCGGAGGGCGATGCCATTATCCCTCGGGTGAACCGCACGATCGGCCTGTTCGGACGTCGCGGGTTGCCTGTGATCTTCACCCGGGATTGGCATCCGCGGGAGACGAAGCATTTCAAGGAATTCGGGGGAGCATGGCCGGTGCACTGCGTCCAGGGGACAAAGGGTGCCCGATTCCATCCCGACCTGGAAATCCCGAAAGGGGCGATGGTCCTGTCGAAGGGCATGGACCCGGAGGTGGACTCGTACTCCGCGTTCCAAGCCTTCACGGATCAGGGGCGGGACCTGGAGTCCGCCTTGCACGAGCTCAGCGTGGACGAGATGTTCATCTGCGGACTCGCGACCGATTACTGCGTTCGGGCGACCGCGCTCGACGGCGTTCGTCGAGGCTTGACCATTCGCGTCCTGCGGGACGCGATCCGCGGTGTCGACGTGAAGCGCGGGGACTCGGAGAATGCAATCAAGGAGATGCGCGGGCACGGAGCCCACTTTTCGGAGACGCGCGGGCTCGCGAAGGTTCTCCCGAAAACCTGACTTTTCCCCATGGAAGCCGCCACCTGAAGGCGGCCAATCGTTGAAATAGAGCCGCGACGGTCTTCGCTCGTCTCACCGGTCGAGGGATGTCACATGGCAACGAAGGGGAAGTCGGGCGACGCAGGCACGCGCGAGCATCCGTGGCAATTGAAGACGCCGAGCGGGACGTCGGAGTTTCAGGCGTTTCGTGACGAGGCGCTAGACCCGCCCGCGCTCGTCGTGAAGTCGGGGAGCACGGAGCTGCGCTACCACCTCCGGTGCATCAGCGACCTGCATCAGATGCTCAAGTCCAGCGGCGACTGGATGCCCCTGGGGAGCGCAGACGAGCAGAAGCCGGCGGCGGACGGCACGGTCGAAGCCTGGGGACGATCCCCGAAAAACCCGGTCGGCGGGTGGTACGGTCTGAAGAAGGGACTGCGCGGTCGGTTCGGCATGTACGTTCCGCCGGTCTTGGAGGCCCTGCATCTGGCCGAGGTCGAGCACAACCCGAAGAACAACCGGATGCGCGCACTGTAAGCGTCGTGTTCCCTCCCCTTGCTGCCCGGTCCCTCCGTTTCCCACCAGAGGGGCATCCCTCCCGGAAAATCCCGGTTGGACATATGTTTAAATAACGCGCTTGTCATACGAACGTCAGACAGAAATCGAGGGGACGCGGGGCGTTCTATGCCATCCGAATCGGAGCGGGTCACGATCCGGCTGCCACCGGACAAGGTGAAGGCCCTCCACCAGCTCGTGAAGGGCGGAACGTACTCGACGATCTCCGACGCGATCCGCGCGGCGATTGATCGTTTCATCGATATCCAATTCTCGCCGGACTACATCCGCAAGCTCATGATCGAACTGCCGAAGGGGAACGTGGTGGACCTTCAGCAGCTCGTGAAGTCGGGCGACTCCGTTTCCGTCGAGGACGCGGTCCGAAATGCGGTCCGCGAGTACGTCCGACGTCGGCTCCACAAGGCCATGGAAGGGGTCGACAAATAGGGCCGTGGCAGGGACGCGCGACCCTCGGTCGCGCGAGCAGAGCGGTTTCCACCGCGAACCGCTCGGGATGGACCAGGGATGGGCCTCGAGACCGTACAGCGCATCGGGAACCAGTCGTTCCTCGATTCGTTCGCCCTGGCGAGGCCGAAGGTCGTCGTGGTCGGGTGCGGAGGCGCTGGCGGGAATTCTGTCCACCGCCTCCACCGCATGGGCATCCACGGGGCCCGGACGGTCGTCGTGAACACGGACGCGGTGCATCTCGATTCCATTCAGGCAGACCGCAAGCTTCTGATCGGCGGAGGCGTGACGCGCGGCATGGGAGCCGGTGGACGGCCGGAGATCGGCGAGCGGTGCGCCGAGATCTCGGAGCAAGAACTCCGGAACCAGATTGGCGATGCGGACATCACCTTCATCACGGTCGGGCTGGGCGGTGGTACAGGGACCGGCGTCGCACCCCATGTCGCGGAACTCGCCCAAGCCGCAGGAAGCGTCGTGATCAGCTTGGCGACGACCCCGTTCCGGGCCGAACGCGGACGGATGACGAACGCCCATGCAGGGATCCAACGTCTCCGGGACCGCACCGACTCGTTGATCCTCCTGGACAACAACCGTCTCCTGGACCTCGTCCCGAATCTCCCGGTCGAACAAGCGTTCGCCGTGATGGACCATCTGATCGGGGAGGTGATCAAGGGGATCACAGAATCCATTACGGTTCCGTCCCTGATCAACCTGGACTTCAGCGACGTGCGCACGATCCTCCAGTCGGGCGGCACGTCGACCGTCTTCTACGGCGAGAACGCGGAGAACGACCCGCAGCGCCTCGTCTCCGAAACTCTCAATAACCCGCTCCTCGAGGTCGACTACCGCGGCGCGAATGGCGCCCTCATCCATATCAGTGCGGGCCCAGGACTCCGACTGCGGACGGCCCACGAGGTCGTCGAAGGTCTGACGGCCGCGATGCGTCCGGATGCGAACGTGATCTTCGGCGTTCGGGTGGACAAGAAGTACAACGGGATCCTCCGCGTCCTGGCCATCATGACGGGCGTGCGTTCGCCCATGGTCGATGCGGTACGCGAGTCCGTCTCGCTCGCCGATGTGGTCTCGGATCCCGAGTCCCGATCGTCGATCCCGAACGAGTTCCCTCGGACGAATCGACGACGCTGATCGTCACGCAGGTGGCGGCGGCAGCCGGACCATGGCGGCGGAGTCATCCTCGATCGCACGGGTCAGATCCCGTGGCTTCAGTCGCACCCGGATCGTCTCGGGCTTCGGCTTGACCATGTTCCAGCCCGCTCGGCTGATCGCGCCACCGACCATCGTCAGGACGACGTACATGCCGAAGGTCAGGAAGGTGATCGCGACGGGTTGGAGGATGCCGCTCAGATCGAACCCGAGGTTGAGGCCCGCGGTGGGGTCTCCCACGCTCTCCCCTGATCGGGTTTGAGTCGGGACGATTTGCACCTGCGCCACGGCCCGGCTCTCCTTGCCGTTCGCGTCCGTCTCGATGAGGCTCACCTGATAGACACTCGCGTTCGTGTATCGGTGCGGGCCGGGGGTCGACCCGGAGAGACGAGTCCCATCGCCGAAATCCCATTGTAGAGTGGAGATTGCCGCGTCGCCCTGCCGCGAGGTATCTTGGACCGTCGCATTGAAGTCGGTCGAGTCCCAACGGAAGGATGCCGTCGGGCCGGTGTGGCTCTGGTTCTGCGGGAACTGACTCCGGAAGAAGTCTCCCGGAGCCGTGGCGATGGCCAGGGCGTGGGAGAAGGTGAACACGAGAAGTCCGAGGCCCAGGGCGAGCACGCCGAGGCCGAGGAGCAACTCGACGTGGTCCCTCTTCAAGAAGGCCATCGGGCCGTGCGATGTGGCCAGCATCCATAAAAGCGCAAGGCGCGGTTCTCAAATCCGAGAAACGAGAACGGACGTCACCCTCGAAAGATCGGGCGCTCGGACAGGAACGCCGGTTCCGCGAGGGGTCGGGATGGACGGCCTCTCGTCTCGTTGGCGATGCGGTGGCGGAGGGCGTCCACCGCCATTTCCGTCTGTTCCTTCGTCTGCCGCACCCGGACGTTCAGGGTGCCGCCCTCGATTTCTTTCTTGCCGATCACGACGATGTAGGGGACCCACTCCTTCTCCGCGTTCCGGATTTTCTTTCCGAGGGTATCGTTCGAGTCGTCGAGGTCGGCACGGATGCCGTCGAGGCGGGGCAGGAGCGACTTGGCATACTCGAGTTGGTCTTCGCTGATCGGCACGATCCGGACCTGTGTCGGCGAGAGCCAGACCGGCAGCATCGGCGGCGTTCCCGCCTTCGCCGCCGCGGCAGCCTTCTCGAGGAGGGCGTATAGGACCCGCTCCACCGCGCCGCTTGGAGAGAGATGGAGGATCAGCGGGTGGCGCTTCTTGCCGTCCTCGTCTGTGAACGTGATCCCGAAGCGTTCCGCGTTCTCCGTGTCGATCTGGTCCGTTGTCAGGGCCGCGGCCTTGTCGTTACCGTCGACGAAGTTCCATTCGTACTTCTGGACGAAGTAGAAGAACTGCTCGGACCACATTTCCACGAGGATCGGCTTGCCCCACCGTTTGGCGTAGGCCACCACGAAGTCCTTGTGAGCATTCCAAAAGTCCTGGGTCACCCGCATGCCGACCTCGAAGTCGTCGGGCATGGAGAGACCGCAGTCCTCGAGGATGCCCCAGGCGACGTCGAAGCGGACCATCAGCTCCTCCTTCGCCATCTCGATGTCCGAGACGAGGGCGTGGCAATCGGGCATCGTGAACGCCCGCAGCCGGCGGAGTCCCGCCACCTCCCCACGCTGCTCCGCGCGGAAGGAATAGCGTGTGAGCTCGTAGAGCGGGAGGGGGAGTTGCTTGTACGAGATGACCATGTCCTTCATGATGAGGAACTGCCCGAAGCAGGCGCTGAATCGGAGGAAGGCGCGCTTGTTCGGCGTCTGTACGATGTATTGGCGCGCAGGGAAGCGGGCCAAGTAGGACTTCAACGCGGGGTGCTCGAAGTCGTACATGACGGGGGATTCGACCTCCATCGCTCCGTATTCCCGAACCCGCTCGCCGATGAACTCCTCGAGGAGGCCCTTGATGAGCTTCCCTTTCGGATAGTACCGCAGGTTGCCGGGATCGGACCCGGGCTCGTAGTCGACCAGCTCGAGTTCCTGCATCAGGCGGACGTGGGCGGGTTCCTCCTTCGCCTCGCGCGACTTGGCCATCTCGTAGGTCGCGAACTTCTGCAATCGGTCGTGGCCTTCGAAAGGATATCCGCTCACCTTCCCGTCCTTGATCGAGAGGTGATGCATGTGCCCGGTCGGCTCCAGGATGTGCCAGTGGGAGACGAGCTTCGCCTCAGCCTTCACGGCCTCGGAGACGTCCTCCTTGCCCGCGGCGGCGGATTCGGCGACGATTTCGCGGGACAGCTCGCTGAGCGGGTGACCCTTCACCGCGACCTTGAAGGATTTGTAGTATCCGAAGGGCGACGAATGGACCTCGAAGCCCCGGGCGACGAGCTCTTTTTCCAGGGACGCGATGAGCTCCAGAGCGGGGCCCGGAGCGGCGAGTGACGAGCTCAAGTGGGCATACGGGTACAGTACGACACGTTTCGTATGGACCTGGCCCGCC
>VBMC01000288.1 GCA_005879015.1 Methanobacteriota archaeon | reverse complement strand
TCCGGGAGGCTTCGCGGAGTTCGTGCGGGTTCCTGCGGTCAACGTGGCGCACGGGGTATTCCCGCTGCCGAAGGCGATCTCGGACGACGAGGGCGTCTTCATCGAGCCTCTCGCCTGCGTCGTCCGCGGGCAGCGCGTGGCGGCACTCCGGCCGGGTCACACGGTCGTCGTGATCGGCAGCGGCGTCGCGGGCCTCCTCCACGTGAAACTCGCGAAAGCGTCCGGCGCCGCCAAGGTGATCGCGACGGACATCGTCGAATACCGCAAAGCCGCGGCCCGGAAGGCGGGAGCCGACGCGGTCATCGACGGTCGCGAGGACGTTCCCGTGAAGGTCCGGGAAGCGAACGACGGCCTTCCCGCGGACTACGTGATCACGTGCACGGGTGTCCCCAAAGCCATCCTCCAGGGCCTCGCGTGCGTGGATCGCGGGGGCACCGTCCTGTTCTTCGCCCCCTCGGAGCCGACCGTCCGGATCGAGATCCCCTTCAATGCGGTGTGGCGCGAGGAAGTCACGATGACGTCCTCGTACGGCGGAAGCCCGCGGGACATTTTGGAGGCGATGGAACTCCTGGCGACCCGCCGCGTCGCCGTGGCGGACCTGATCACCCACACGCTGCCGCTCGTCGAAGCGAAAAAAGGATTCCGTCTCGTCGCCCAAGCGAGGGATTCGATCAAGGTCGTCCTCCGACCTTAGACCCTGAGTCCGGTCGTCGGCAGGCCGCGAGACGGAGAGGTCTCTTGGAACCTCACTTCATCGTCGTCCCCACGTCGGTCCCGGCGCGCGGCATTGAGGCTGGCCCGCCGTATGCAGGTGCCGGGGTAACCTCCTCCCAAATCTTCGTGTCCTTCGTCTCTGGCAACCAGAGCATTCCAACGACAAACGTCATGATGGGAACGAGGATCGGCCAGAGGAGGGCGAGGTAGAGGTTGCCACCGGTCGCGCCGTACACCGCGAAGAAGATGAGGGGCGTGAAGCCTCCGAACTCACCGTTCCCGAGGTGATACGGGAGGGAGAGACAGGTGTACCGAATCCGAGCGGGGAAGAACTCGACCAGGAACGCGGCGATGGGACCGTAGACCATGGTGACCCATACGACTTGGATGAACACTAGGCCGATCATGACCGGCACGTTGAGTGGGTTTCCAAAGGCCTGCATCCCGGCGTAGAGGGGCGCATAGCTCAGCGCGGCGAGGAGGCATCCGGCCATCATGATCTTCTTCCGCCCAATTCGGTCGGAGAGGCGCCCGAACACGATGAAGAGGGGGGTCGCGAGGATGAGGGCAACGAACATGATCTCGTTCGACGTGAACAGGTCCACCTTCAGGATCCGCTGCATGTAGAACAGCGCGAGGAATTGACCCGTGTACCACACGACCGCTTGTCCCGCGGTCGCGCCGAACAGGGCCAAGAGGATGAGCTTCCAGTTGGCCTTGCTCGCAAGTGCCTCTCTGAGCGGTCTCGGGGAACTTCGGCCGCTCGCCTTGAGCCGAGAGAACAAGGGGGTTTCCTGAAGCCTCAATCGGATGTACACGGAGATCGCCACGAGGACGATCGAGAGGAGGAACGGGATTCGCCAGCCCCAGGCAGCGAATGTGGCCGCCCCGAGCGCGCCGTCCGTCACGAGG
>VBMC01000071.1 GCA_005879015.1 Methanobacteriota archaeon | reverse complement strand
CGTGACCCATCCGGAGCGCCTCGACGGGGTCATCTTCCGCGAGGGCACGGAGGACGTCTACGCGGGCATCGAAGGGGAAGAAGGATCTCCCGAGGCGATCCGCATGATCGAGATCCTGGAGAAGGAGTTCCGCACGCAGGTGCGGCCGGACAGCGGAATCGGCGTGAAGCCAATCAGCGAGACAGGTTCGAAGCGCCTGGTTCGAAAGGCAATCCGCTACGCCATTCGGAATCGACGCAGGTCCGTGACCCTCGTTCACAAGGGGAACGTCATGAAGTACACGGAGGGAGCGTTCCGCGCGTGGGGATACGAGGTTGCCCAGGATGAATTCGGAGATCGGACGATCCCGTGGGAGGACGCGGTCCGCAAGTACGACGGCAAGGTCCCCGCCGATACGATTCTAATCAAGGACGTGATCGCGGACAACATGTTCCAGCAGCTCCTCCTGCGGCCGGAGGAATACGACGTCCTCGCCACGACGAACCTGAACGGAGACTACCTGAGCGACGCCGCCGCGGCCCAGATCGGCGGACTCGGCGTCGCGGCGGGCGGAAACATGGGCGACGCCCACGCGGTGTTCGAGCCCGTCCACGGGAGCGCGCCGAAGTACGCGGGCATGGACAAGGTGAACCCGACCGCGGAGATGCTCGCGGGCGTGATGATGCTCGAGTACCTCGGATGGCAGGACGCGGCCGTCCGATTGCGCGATGCCGTCCGCAAGGTCGTCGCATCGAAGGTCGTCACGTATGACCTGGCGCGGCAGATGCCCGGGTCGAAGGAGGTCAGCACGTCCGTCTTCGCCCAGGCGGTCGTCGAGGCGATCCATGGGGCTCCGCGGTGACCGAGCGCGCGAAGCATGAGTTCCGGACCAAGCTCGAGGCGACGGTGTGCGCCGAGATGGTTCGACAGGGACTCCCGCACGAACACCGGTCCCTCCGGTTCCGCGTTCGGAACGCGGCCGGCGCCGCGGCGAAGTACTCTCCCGCGATCGTCGCCCGTCGCGGACCCATCCTGTTCCTCGTCGAACCTATGGCCGTCATATCCCGACCCGCGATCGAACGGCTGACCGGATTCCTCGATCAGCACTCTCCCGAGATTGTCCTGGTGATCGTCGCCCCGGACGCCAAAGTTCGGAAGGTGCCACCTGAGGCATATGACGAAATCTATCCCGAATCGGAGGTCACGCGAATGACGCGCCGCATCCGGGAACAGGACCCGAATGGAATCGTGCTGCCCTTCGAGAAACCTCGACCCGCGGGTTGATGAAGGGAGGGCGCTTTCCCAAGAATGCGCATGGTGCTGAGCGCCCTCGACACGTATGCCGCCACCCTCTTCATCGTCGTCTCGCTGACGATTTTCGGCCGGAAGCTGTACCTCCGAATCCGGTACCTGTTCCTCGCGAAGGGACAGGAGCGGCGATGGGACCACGTCCCGACCCGGCTGAAGAACTTCATCGTGTACGGGATCTTCCAGCGCAAGGTCGCGCGGGAATGGTACGCCGGGGTCCTCCATTCGTTCATCTTCTGGGCGTTCGTGATCCTCGGAGCGAGCGTCGTTGAGATTACGGCCCAGGCCTACGCCAGCGGATGGCAGGTGCCCACGCCCTCGATCGCGGGGTTTTCCTTGAACGGACCGCTGTACCTGGCCGAGGAGGTCATCGCCGTCCTCGGCGCCGTCGGGGTCGGTATGGCCCTCTATCGAAGGTACGTCATCCGCCCGAAGAAGCTCATGCACGAGGGCATGCTCGACGCGACGATCGTGCTCCTGTTCATCCTGGGCATCGTCACCTCGCTCCTCCTCTACAACGCGGCCGACATCGCGCTCGGAAGCGCGGCCCTCCCCGCATGGAAGCCGATCTCGTCGACGTTGGTGCGACTCTCGATCATCCCCGCAGACCCGTCCTGGTGGCACCTTTTCTGGTGGACCCACGTCGTCCTGTTGTTCTCCTTCCTCGCGTACGTGCCTCACTCGAAACACATGCACATCATCTTCGCGATCGTGAACACGTTCTTCATGGATCTCACGCCGAGCGGCGCGATCAAGAAGGCCGACCTCGAGAAGACGGAGACGTTCGGCGTGAGCCGCGTGGAACAGCTCTCGTGGCGGCAGCTCCTCGATGGCTACGCGTGCACGGAATGCGGACGTTGCACGGACGCTTGCCCTGCGAACGCGACGGGAAAACCGCTGAACCCGATGCGAATCATCACGAACATGCGGGACACGCTGGACGCGCAGGGCGCCGCCATCCTGGCGGGGAAGGTCGAAGGCCTGCCGGACATGTTCGAGACGGTCCACTCCAAAGAAGGAATCTGGGCCTGCACGACCTGCTACGCCTGTGTGTACGAGTGCCCCGTGATGAACGAGCACGTCCCGAAGATCATCGAGATGCGTCGGCACATGGTCCTCACGCAAGGCGAGATGCCGCCTGAGACGAGGGACGCGATGCGGAACATCGAGCAGAACTTCAACCCGTGGGGCATCGGCTGGGACCAACGCGCGCGATGGGCGGAGGGCCTCGGCATCCCGATGATGGCGGAGGCGACCTCGGCGCAGGGCATCGAGGTCCTGTACTGGGTCGGCTGCGCCGCGTCGTTCGACGATCGGAACCGGAAGGTCGCCCAAGCCTTCGCGCGGATCCTCCAGAAGGCCGGCGTGCGGTTCGCCATCCTCGGACCGGAGGAGAAGTGCACCGGCGATCCACCGCGGAGACTCGGCAACGAATACTTGGCGCA
Source organism: Methanobacteriota archaeon (assembly GCA_005879015.1). GTDB lineage: Archaea > Thermoplasmatota > Thermoplasmata > RBG-16-68-12 > RBG-16-68-12 > RBG-16-68-12. The sequence continues at coordinate 5,244 of VBMC01000071.1, read as the reverse complement.
AACGATGATCATGGGGAACGTCGAGACGCTGAACCGCTACGGGGTCACGCGAATCGTCGCGACCGAAGTCTTGCAATTCCTCACGTACCACGACGCGTGCTATCTGGGCCGGTACAATGACGTCTACGAGGAGCCGCGGGACGTCCTGTATCGGATCCCCGGCGTGCGGGTCGTCGAGATGGAGAAGTCCCGCGACCGCGGGTTCTGCTGCGGCGCAGGAGGCGCCCGCATGTGGATGGAGGAACGCGGGGAGAAGGTGAACCACCGTCGCCTGAGCCACATCGAGGAGACCCATGCGAATGCGGTCGCGACCGCGTGTCCGTATTGTCTCATCATGCTGGACGACGCCGCGAAGACGAAGAATCGAGAGGACATCCGCCGGTACGACATCGCCGAGCTCCTCGACCGGTCGCTTTGACCGCAGGGCCGTTCGTTGTGATCTGAAAGCTTCTTCTACCGCGGGTGATAAAGGGTGACGGTATTCGATGGCTCTCCCGACCCTCCCGGATCTGGCCTTGCTCGTCGGACGGCTCGCTCTGGGCGCCATCTTCCTCGCCCATGGATGGCCGAAGATGAAGGATCTCCAGAAGACGATCGGCTTCGTGAAGGGGACGGGATGGCCGGGTGGCGCCACCTTCGCGGTCCTCTTCAGCCTCCTCGAATTTTTCGGGGCCATTGCGCTCATCCTCGGCCTGCTCACCCAATTTGTTGCCTTCCTGTTCTTCCTCGAGATGATCGCGACCACGATCTTTTCGAAGACGAAGTTGAACAAGAAGTTCATGTTGGGATACGAACTCGATGTCGCCTACGCCGCCTTCGCCCTCGTCCTCGCGCTCCTTGGACCCGGCGGTTGGTCCCTCGATCGGATCCTCGGCCTCGCCTAGAGGCCGTTGATCTTCTTCGCGAGCTCGAAGTCGAGGTTCGTGAGGCCGCCCTTGTCGTGCGTGGTCAGCGTGAGCCGAACCGTCGCCCACGAGTTGTAAATGTCGGGGTGGTGGTTCATGGACTCGGCGAGGTCGCCGACCTGGTTAATGAACCGCAGGGCCGCTGGGAAGTCCTTGAATTTCCAGGTCCGCGTGATGGAGTTCCCTTCCCGCGACCACCGGGGGATCTCCTTCAGTCGATTCGCAATCTCTGCTTCGGGGAGGAGGGTCCGTCGCGCCATCACGATCTGGCCCGCAATGCCGCCCTCTGGGAAAAGGGCTTGGAGAGTTCCAGTCAACCTTGTTTAAGGTTAAGCTGCGGCTTTCGCCATCGACCGTTCCATGGCCTCATCGCACGATCACGATCGGCGTCTGCGCCACGATGTCGAATCCCCATGCGATATCGAGGGCGACGTGGAGGACGTAGCTGTAATATGAATACGTCCCGCGGTAGCTCGATGCGACGTCAGCCGGAATAGGGATCTCGAACGTGAACGGGACTCCGACCCGGATCTGCTCCATGGGCACGGAGACTTCGGTCCGGTACGTCTCGGTCGTCTCTTCCTGGCCGTCCGCCCTCGCCCACTCCCCGCCGATCAACCGCGTGTAGACCCGGCGAACCCTCGCGGTCCCGATGTTGCTCAGCGTGATCCGACAGCCGATCAGCTCCCTGGCGAAGAACCGGTCTCCGTCGAGTTCCACATACACCTGCGGTCCGTCCGCCGACGAGCGGAATCGGACCGGCTGCGCATATGTCCGGACGCTCGGTCGATCGTAGAACACGAAAATCTCGGTACTCCAGGTCGTGTCGACCCAGAGCGGGACATCGAGTCGCGCCGTGAGTACGTACTTCACCTTCGCGTGGCGTCCCGCATACGAGGGAAGGCCGTGAAGCGGAATCTGGAACCGGAAAGGGAATCGGAACGTGCCCGCCGGCAGGGTCCCCTCCCCCCGCAACGGCAGACGCCACTGGACCACGGTCGCGCTCGACCGGTAGGTGCGCGACTGCTTCCCCTGTTGGCGGGTAATCACGGTCTCCTCCGTCCCCGTGAAATCCACGTACAGGCCGCGGCTCGACACATCGCGGCTCACTTCGACCACGACGGTTCCCTCGATCACCTCGCCCGTGTAATACGCGGTCCGCGGAAGTTCCACGACGATCTCACGGGCCATCGACGGACCTCACAGCGGCACCGGCTCACCGGACGAGGAAGCGGGTGCCGCAATAGGAGCACGTCGCGATCCCGAACCGGTCCACGTTCGTCGGGGGACCACCGCAGTTCGGGCAATTTAGGGCGACAGGCCCCTGTTGGCCCGCGGGCACCATCGGCTGCTGGATCGGAGGCGGAGGTGGGATCGTCCGGCGTGCGGCACCTTGCGCCAAGAAGATGATCACGACGAGGACGACGAAGATCACGGGAACGCAAAGAAAAGGGGCGTCGGAGAATACGAAGGGGCCTCCCATGAGGAAAAGCATGAAGACTCCGAAGACCGCGAGGAGCAGGACGACGAGGACGACTCCGATCAACGCGCCCTGAGGGGGACCTCTCGGGCCCGTCATCCGATACGCTCCCAGCGGCGGAGGCTGAGGCGGCTGCGAGGGCGGCTGCGCCTGGGCCACGCCTCCGGATTGAGAGGTACTTAGATGAAGGCTCCGGGAGTGCACACGTTCAGGCCTTCAGTTCCTTCAGTGTTGCGGGAAGAAGTTTCAAGACGTCCGCGACGAACCCCACGTGCGCGACTTCGAAAATCGGGGCGGTCGGGTCCGTGTTGATCGCAACGATCAGACTCGCGTCCTTCATCCCCGCGACGTGTTGCATGGCCCCGCTGATCCCGCAGGCAACGTACAACTTCGGCCGGACCGTCTTCCCGCTCTGCCCGACCTGACGCGTCTTCGGGAGCCAGTCCATGTCCGTGAGGGGCCTCGACGCTCCCACCACGCCTCCGATCGCCTTCGCGAACTCTTCGATGAGGACCAGATTCTCCTTCTTCTGGATTCCCCGTCCCGCGGAGACGATGATGTCCGCCCCGGACAGATCGATGTCCTGGACCTGCGGTCGCTCCAACCGAAGGAATGTTTCGCGGATCGCGGAGGGATCGATCAGCACCGGCACCGCCGTCACGGTCATCATGCCTCGGCCCGGGCCCATCGGCTTCTCGGCACCGGGCCGCATCGTCACCACGATGGGTCGCTCGGAACGGATTTCGACTTTCGCCTGGACCTTCTCGTTCAGGAGTCGGCGGGTGGCGACGAGCCGATCCCCGTCGACGTCCAAGGCGAGGCAGTTCGTCACGAGCGGCAGGTCCATCGCTCCCGCGAGCGCCGATGCGAAATCGTAGCCTTGCGACGTATGGGCGACGAGGATGGCTCGCGGTGAATTCGATTCCACAATCCCTCGGACGGCCCGGACATACCCGTCCCCGGTGTATTCGGCCAGGGCCGGGTGCTCGGCCAGGAGGACGTCGAGTGTGTATACGGCGAGGCGATCCGCGAGCTCTCGCACACCGCTCCCGAGGACCGCAATCCGCGCGGCGCCGCCGAGAGCGGCGGCAAGCGATCTCCCTGTGGTGATGAGTTCCGGGGTGGAAGGTGCGAGGCGCCCTTCGAGGTGTTCCGCGATGATGAGGACGCCCTTCATCGGCTCACCGGCGCACGAAGCCCTTGTCTCGCAGCATCTGGGCGAGTCGCTTCGCCTGTTCTTCCAGGGATCCCGTGACCATCTCGGCGTGGCCTTTCGCGGCGGGCGGTGACAGGCCGCGGACTCCGAAGGAATACGGGAGTGCGATCGAGTCCCATCCGACAAGGCCGAGGGCCGCCGGTCCGAGTTCCTTGATCGGCTGCCGGGCCGCCTTCATGATCGCGGGGAGCGGCGCGTACCGCGGGGTGTTCGCGCCGAATTGGATGGTGAGAAGCGCTGGCAACGGGAGCGCGTATACACGCTGGAGCCCGCCCTCGAGCTCGCACGTGGCTTCGAGCTGACGCTCGCGAACGACGACGCGGGTGACGACGCTGGCGTGAGGCAGACCAAGGACTCCGGCCAACAGGCCTCCTGTAGCGGAATTCACGTAATCGTCCGACTGAACGCCGGTCAAGACGAGATCGTGGGGCAACGTGCGGATCGCGGCCGCAAGGAGCCGCGCGTTCTTCCCGACATCGAACGCGGAGGGATCGTCGTATGCGATCCGGACCGCCTCGTCCCCGCCTTTCGCGAGCGCTTCTCGCAGCATCTGTTCGGTCCGCTTCGGACCGAGGGTGAGGGCGACGACACGGCCTCCCTGCTTCTCTTTGATCCGGACGGCCTCTTCCAAAGCGTATTCGTCGGCCCCGTTCAGTTTGTAATTGAGTGCGTCCCGCCGAATGTCCTTTCCGTCCGACGAAATCTGGAACTGGAGGTCCGGATTCGGAATTTGTTTGAGGCAGACGACGACGTTGAGGGCCACGGCGAACGCGAGGAGGAAACGGACGCTATTTCAAGCTTCCCAAGTGAGGAGCAGTATCCGAACGTTCAAGCCGGCATCCCGATTCGACGACCACGTCAACGCCGATGCACGACATGGAGCTCGCAAGAAATCGGATTCGGCCTTTTGTCGAACGAGCCCGCCAGTTTTCGGGCTGGCGGCTGGACGAGTTTGATCCGAAGCCGCTCGAACCACAACCCGCGTGGGACTACGAGACCCGGGCCGTCGAACTGATTCGGGCCGCGAACTCCGTCCTCGACATGGGGACCGGAGGTGGTGAACTGTTCGATGCGCTCACCGCCTCCTTTTTCGGGCGGACCGTGGCGACGGAACCCTGGTCCGTGAACGCGCCGATTGCGGCCGCGAGGCTACGACCCCGCGGAATCGCGGTCGTTCGATGTGGCAGTCTGCAACTTCCGTTCCGCCCCGCGAGTTTCGACCTCGTGCTGAATCGGCACGAGGAACTCGATCCCGCGGAAGTCGCCCGGGTCATCACCTTCCACGGAAGCGTCCTGACCCAACAGGTTGGAAGCAGCCGATGGAGGGAGCTCCGGCCGTTCTTTCCCCGGATGCAGGATTTCGGTGACCTGTTCCATCGCTACGAGCACGGCCTCCAGACATCCGGCCTCACGATCGTTCAAGCGCGGACGGACGATTGGAAGGCCGCCTATCGAACACTCGGCGATATCGTGTTCCTCCTCTGTATTGCACCGTGGGAGATCCCCAACTTCGATCCGCTCGAAGCCGATCTGCCCGCGCTGTTGGCCGCCGAAGAATCGCTATCCACCGAGCAAGGGATCGTCCTAACCGAGAGCCGGTTCCTCATCGAGGCCAAGAAGTACGTGGGAAGACCACTTTTATC
>VBMC01000070.1 GCA_005879015.1 Methanobacteriota archaeon | reverse complement strand
GCCTAGCCGCGGCGCCGCATCGTCGACGCTTAGGGGAAGATGCCCCGCCACTTGTACGCCTCGACGACACGGTTGATCGCGACCATGTAGGCGGCCTGGCGTGTGTCGACCTTCTTCGCCTCGCGCATGTCCCAGACTCGGTTGAAGGCGCCGACCATGACGCCCTCGAGCTTCTGGTCGACGTCCGATTTCGTCCAGAAGAACTCGGAGAGGTTCTGCACCCACTCGAAGTACGAGACGGTCACGCCGCCGCCGTTCGCGAGGATGTCCGGGATGACGAGCACGCCGCGCTTGTGCAGGATGTCGTCCGACTCCGGCGTCGAAGGCCCGTTCGCGCCTTCCGCGACGATCTTCGCCTTCAGCCGCGGCGCGTTCTCCGAGGTCAGGACGCCCTCGAGGGCGCACGGCGCGACGATGTCCACATCGAGCTCGAGCAGCGCCTCGTTCGTGACGCCGCGCGTCCCGGGGAAGCCGACGACGGAGCCGGTCTTCTCCTTGAAGGCGAGGACCTCCTTCGGATCGAAGCCCTTGTCGCTGAAGATCCCGCCCTTCGAGTCGGAGACCGCCACGACCTTCGCGCCCATCTCGTCGTGCAGGAGCCGCGCGAAGTGGTATCCGACGTTCCCGAAGCCTTGCACCGCGACGGTTGCGCCTTTCAGGTTCAGCTTCAGGTGCTTCGCGGCCTCGCGGGTCGCATACATCAGGCCGCGGGACGTCGCCTCGTCCCGGCCAAGGGATCCGCCGATCACGAGCGGCTTGCCCGTGACGACGCCGGGCATCGCGAAGCCCTTCGTCATCGAGATCGTGTCCATGATCCACGCCATCGTCTGGCTGTCCGTGTAGACGTCCGGGGCGGGGATGTCCTTCTCCGGTCCGATGATGATCGAGATCTCCGAGGCGTAGCGGCGCGTCATCCGCTCGAGCTCGTCCCTCGACATCTCCTTCGGGTTGCAGATCACGCCGCCCTTCGCGCCGCCGTACGGGATGCCCATGACCGCGCACTTCCACGTCATCCAGCACGAGAGCGCGCGGACCTCGTCGAGGGAGACGTTCCAGTGGTAGCGGATGCCGCCCTTGAAGGGGCCGATCGCGTCGTTGTACTGCACCCGGAATCCCGTGAAGACCTTCAGGTGCCCGTCGTCCATCTTGACGGGGAAGTGCACCGTGAGCTCGCGTCGCGGGTTCTTCAGGACCTCGAGCATGCCGGGGTCCAAATTCAGCTTCTTGCCGGCCCGGTCGATCTGCTCCCGGGCGATGTCAAACGGATTCAACGTTTCCTTCGCCTTCGCCATACGACACGCCTCCCAATATCCGACGGATATCGAAGGTGGCCGCGAGTAGGGACGACCGCTTTTAAACATTATGCTCGAAGTTTCGCGGTTGAAACGAGCGGCGCCCTAGCGGCCCGCGGCTTTCGCGTACTCCTTCGGGTCGATGCGGTGGCGGGGCTCGTCGCCGCGGAGGAACCGGATCACGTTGTCGAGGGCGGCCTCCATCGCCGCCGCGCGCTGACCGGGGACCATCGGCGCGACGTGCGGCGTCATGATGACGTTCGGCAGGTCCTGGAACGGTCGGTGGAACGGACGGCCCTGCTTCGTGTCCGGATAGGTCCACCAGGTGTCGAGGGCCGCGCGGAACCTCG
>VBMC01000283.1 GCA_005879015.1 Methanobacteriota archaeon | reverse complement strand
GAAGACGGTCGCGGATGAATGCCGCCGCCTCGACCTCGCCTTCGTCTGCGAACCGATGTCGTATGCGGTCGACATGAGTGACGAGGAGTTCGGACGCAAGAAGGCGGACACGATCATCCGGACGGCAGAGGTCCTCTCCCCGCTCGGCTTCGACGTGTTGAAGGCCGAGTTCCCCGGAGACCCGAAGGTGACTCCGGATTCGCAGGAATTGCGGAAGAACTGCGAGCGGCTCAGCCGGGCGACGAAGGTCCCTTGGGTCGTGCTGAGCGCGGGCGCAGACTTCGACGTGTTCCGGGGACTTGTGGAACTGGCGTGCCAGGGAGGAGCCTCCGGGTTCCTTGCGGGGCGCGCAATCTGGAAGGACGCGTTCCGGGAGAAATCCCTCGAAGCGCAGATGGACTACGTCCGCACGCAGGGAGTACAGAACTTCCAGGCCTTGGCGGACCTAGCCCACCGGTATGCGCGTCCGTGGTGGGATTTCTACGGCGGCAAAGAGAAGGTCCAAGACCACTTCGAGGGATGGTACGTCAAGTACTGAGACGCGACGGCCGACGGGAACCCCGCTCGGGGATCACGCGGGGAAGGTCGACCGCGATCTCGGCCGCCTGTTGACTGCAATGGCAGGCCTTGCGACCCGCATCCGGCAGGAGCTCCCCGTCCGGCGGGATCCGGCTTCGACGCGCAATGTGTATGGAGAACAGCAGCTCGAGCTCGACGTCTGGATGAACGACCTGTTCGTCGACGCCCTCCGCGGATCGAAGCTCGTAGCGCAGGTGGCCTCCGAGGAGATGGGGGAGGTCAAGGACGTCGGACGGGGACGATTCTCGGTGGTCCTCGACCCTCTCGACGGGTCTTCGAACGTGAAGAGCAACAACATCTTCGGAACGATCTTCGGGATCTTCGATCGGAAGTCCCTCCCCGCCCGCGGTTCCGATTTGTTTGCCGCGGGATACTTGATTTACGGCCCTGCGACGACCTTCGTGTACGCGACCGAGGCGGGCGTGAACGAGTTCGTGCAAGAAGGCGGCGCCCGATCCCACGAATTCCTCCTGATCGAAGACGGCCTCCGGCTCCCTTCGAAGGGGAAGCTGTACGGCGTCGGAGGTCATCGGGACCGTTGGATCCCCGAGGTCAAGGCGTTCGTCGGAGAGCTTGAGCGGGAACTGATGAACCTCCGATACGGCGGATCCTTCGTGGGTGACTTCAATCAGATCCTCCATTACGGCGGATTCTTTGCGTATCCCGCGCAGGTCGACAAGCCGGCGGGGAAGTACCGCCTCCATTTCGAATCGAATCCGATCGCGTTCATCGCCGAGGCTGCGGGCGGTGCCGGTACGACGGGCACGGAGCGCATCATGGAAGTCGCGGCGACATCGATCGACCAGACGGTCCCGACGTACGTGGGGAATCAAGACCTCGTCGATCGCTTCCGTTCTCGATTTTGAGTCGGCCGCGTGGGCCTCACCGACTCGCCCCGCTGGAACGTCGCGAACAGCGCCTTGGGCGGCGGCTTGACGTTCCCGTAGAAGACCGTCTCGACAACGGATCGAATCTCGAAGGTCCCGCGGAAATATCCACGCAGCTCGGATTCCGCGATCCGGTGAGGCCCCCATGTGCCCGGTTCCTTGTCGGAGAAGCAT
>VBMC01000069.1 GCA_005879015.1 Methanobacteriota archaeon | reverse complement strand
CAGTTCGCGGGTGATTTCGAACAGGCCCTCGAGGACCTTCCCGAACGCGAAGTACGGCCGGAGGAGCTTCGTGTCGAAGTCGAAATTTTCCGCGCGCACGAGTTCGGAATAGAAGTTCGTGTCCCACGCTTGCAGCGAGGTCGCGTTCGGCACGTCCTTCTGCTTGCGGGCAATCAGAATCTCGGAGTCCTCCTTCGCCCGTTCCTCCGAGGCGGCGCGGACCTTCGCGAGGAAGTCGCCGATGCCCTTCGCGGATCCGATCATCTTGTCCTGTACGATGTAGTCCGCGAAGCTCTCGTATCCGAGGACCCGCGCGAGGTCGTGGCGCGTGGCCATGAGCTTGGACAGCGTCGCGAGGTTCGCGGGATGGCCGCGGTTCAGGTGCTCCCACTGGAGGCGCCGCCGGACCTCCGGGTCCTGGGCATATCGGAAGACGGGGATGATGTCCGGGTACTTCGTCGTGATCGTGACCCTGCCGTCGGGTCCGGGCGGATGCGCCTTCACGAAATCGGCGGGCAGGCCCGCGAGGTCCGCCGCTCCGTCGACCTGGATCGAACGCTCGTCCTCGCGGATCGTGCGGTCGAAGTCCTGCCCGGTCGCAGTCATCTCGTCTCGGAGTCCCTTGATCCGCTCGCGGGTCGCGGCGTCTCGGTCGACCCCGGCCAAACGGAAGTCCCGGAGGATCTTGCGGACCGCGTACTTCGTCTCGGGATCCTCCTGCGACACATCGAGGTCGACGAACGCATCATACAGCGGGCGGTTCAGGGCGAGGTCCGTCGCGAACCGCTCCGCCTCCTGGTACCACTTGTCCGCGGTCTCGCGGACCGCGGCATCCGGATGGACGTCGAACAGGAATCGACTTTGGCCTTGAAGTTCCGAGAGTCCGGACAGGAGGCGGTCGTACGGCACGAGGAGGTTCTCAATGGTCCGCGGAGGCCCGCGTGCGAGGATCTCCTCGAGACGCTGCCGGCATTCCGCCAAGCCCGCAGCGGCCTCTTTAGCCAGGGACTCCGCGTCGGACGCGAACAGGTACCGCGGGGCCGTGAGAGGACTCAAGTCCGGTCGACGGTCTCCCTCCGCCTTCGCTCGGCTCGCGGGCATGGAGCGACGGAATGGTTGGCGGGCTAAGTAATTTGTTTCCCAGAAAGGGGAAGCGTCTCCGCAAAGGCTTTGTCCGAGGGGACGTGATGGCGCCGATGGATGACGACGACCGTCCTAGCGGCATCCGGAGTATGGAAATCCTACGACGGACGATCGGTTGTCCTTCGAGACGTGAACCTGGAGGCGCGGGCCGGGGAGGCGGTCCTCATCTGGGGCGCTAACGGAAGCGGCAAGACCACGCTCCTCTCGATCCTCGGCGGACTCGATATCCCCACGAAAGGCTCGGTGGTATTGGGAGGGCGTGAGATCGCCCGCCTCAAGGAATCGGCGCTCGCGAAGGTCCGCCTCCATGACGTCGGCTTCGTGTTCCAGACGCACAACCTGATCGACGACCTGACCGTCGAAGAGAACGTGGCCTTGCCGTTGCGCCTCGCGCGCCGACCTGCGGACGACCGCGTCGCGGATCTCCTCCAGACGTTCGAACTCGTTCGACTCGCGGCCCGCCGACCGAACGAAATTTCCGTCGGGGAGGGCCAGCGGGTCGCCGTCGCCCGGGCTCTCGCGAACGGTCCCAAGGTGATCTTGGCCGACGAGCCGACCGCGGCCCTGGACGCGAAAGGAAGCGCGGCGGTCCTCGTGGCGTTCGAACTCGCGCGCACCTCCTTCCACGCGGCGCTGATCGTCGCGAGCCATGACACGGAGCTGCCCGGGTTCTCCGCCGAAGCCCATCATCTCGAGGAGGGGACGCTCCGTCCGAGCGGCTGAGCGAAGCTTTTATCCACGACCGCGATTTGCGACGAAGACGACGTAGGCGGCCGGATGAATAACGCGCGGGATCGGGTGGTCCAACTCGTCGGCCGCGGGTGGGACCAGGTCAAAGGATCCCTGTATCGCAACGCGATTTTCATCATGCTGACATCCGTGATTTCGAGCGGACTCGGCTTCTTCTTCTGGCTCGTAATCGGAAACGCGTACGACAAGAATGACGTCGGGTCCGCGATCGTGTTGTTCCAGACGCTGGGGTTCATCGGCACCCTCGGGAGCCTCGGAATCGGGGTCGGCCTGATCCGATACTTGCCGGAGACGAAGGACCAGACTGCCCTCGTGAATGCAGGACTCACGATATCCGGCGTGGTGACCCTCGTACTCGGCCTCGCGTTCCTCGCCCTCCTCCCGCTCGTGCTCCCGAACCTCGCCTTCGTCCTACAGTTCCCGCTATACATCGCCACGATCTTGGTGGCGACGGTCGCGCTCGGGCTGGCCCCGACCTTGGACAGCACCTCGATCGCGGCCCGTCGCGCGGAGCTGCAGACGTGGCGGAACACGATCTTCGCCTTCCTCAAAATCCCCCTCGCGCTCGGAGTCGTCGCGTTCCTGCCGGGACGAGCGGGCGTCTTCCTCTCGCTCTCCCTCGCCTTCGGCGTAAGCGTCGTTGTCCTCGGGGTCTGGCTCCTTCCTCGAGCCGTGCCCGGCTACCGCCCTCGGCCGGAGTTTCGAATCGAACGAGTTCGGCCCATCCTGCGGTTCTCGCTCGGCAATTATGTCGCCATCGTGATCTCTGCCGCGGGGAGCCTCCTCCCGACGCCGCTGATCTACGACGTGCTCGGACCGATCCAAGGACCTCCGAACGCGGCCTATTTCTACATCGCGCTGATCGTCGCGAGCCTCCTCTACATCATCCCGGGTTCGGCATTCACCTCCTTCTACGCGGAAGCGTCCCAGAAGAACATGGACCGCCGCCGAGGGGAGCGGGACGCGACCCTGCTCAGCGTCGGCCTCCTGATCCCGGCCATCGCCGCCATGTGGTTCTTCTCCGGACCGATGCTTCGATTGTTTGGCGATCCCGCCTACGCGGACCAGGCCGTCACGCCGCTCCGAATCCTCAGTTTTGCCTCGATCCCCGTCTTCATCAACGGGATTCTCGGGACGCGCGTGCGGGTCCGGAAGCGGACCCTGCCGTTGATCATCTCCGCGACGATCGCCACGGTCATCACGTTGGGTCTCGGATTCGTGCTCCTCCAGAATCCCGACCTCGGAATCGACGGACTCGCCTATGCGTACGTGCTCGGCCAGGTCGCCGCGACTCCGTACCTGTACTACGAGGCCCGCGAGGCGTTCGACGCCGTCCCGCAGGAGCCCCTTTTGGGGCAACCACCCTTGGAGTGAGCCATGGCCACCGCGACGGCGACGGCCGAAGTCGTCCCCGCCAGGACCTCGCGGTGGACCTACCTTCTCGCCTACCTCGCCCTCGTAATTGTCGCCGAGATCCTGATCGCGGTCCCGGGCGGAGCGACCGGCCAAGATCGGCCGCTCCAACCGATCGGGCTCGCGATGCACATCCTCCTCGTCTTCTCGCTCATGTTCCTCTCCGTGCTCCTGCAGCCCAAGGATGCGCCCCTCGCAAACCTCTTGGTCGCGGTGAGCCTCGCGTCTCTCGTCCGCGTGTTCTCCCTGGCGGTCCCGCGGTTCGCCTTCCTCACGACGCCGGAGTCGAATGTGTACAACACGATCCCCTGGCTCGGGCTCGTCAGCGTGCCGCTCCTCGTGTCTGTCGCCGCGGTCGCGTACGTGCAAAAATTGCGTCCGAGGGATCTCGGCCTCGTCATCCGTCGATGGCAGGAGGTTCCCCTCCAGCTGGTAGTCGCGATGACCGGGATCCCGCTCGGGCTGCTCGAGTTCGCGATCCTGCGACCCGCCGCATGGATCCCGCAGGAGACCGCGGCCCTCCTCCTCTCGGGCGGGGTCGTGATCTTCCTCGCGACGGGCCTCTCGGAGGAACTCATCTTCCGCGGGGTCCTGTTGAAGCGGGCGGTCGAGGCCCTCGACGAACGCTACGGACTCCTCTACGTGACCGCGATCTTCGCGAGCCTCCACTTCTATTTCCTGAGCGCCACCGACATGGCCTTCGTCTTCGCTGTCGGCCTGTTTTACGGGTTCGTCGTGCTGAACACGAAGAACCTCTGGGGCGTCATCCTGAGCCACAGCCTCGGAAATGTGATCCTGTACCTGGTCGCGCCGTTCCACTAGGCCCATGGACTTCCGAGAAGCGTTGGCGGTCCCGACCGGGACGGACCTAGAGCACTTCGACGACTTTCACCGCGACGATGAAGGCGAACACGACGAGGAGCGGGGTGATCGGGATGAGCAGGGTGTGGGAGAGGACCTTGGACTTCAGGCTCCCCGTCTCCTCCGCGTGGGCGCTCGTGAGCTCCCGCATGATGAGGAACAGGATCAGGGACGCGACCGCGGCGGCGCCGAAGCTCCCCGCGAGAAACGTCGACGTGACTGCCACTACGGTCGTAATCATTGGGGACCCTCTGCCCTAATACTGGACAATGATGTACGAACCTATTTAAATGCATTCCCCACGCGTCGTTTTTTCGAGAACGGGAACATCCGCGCTTCGGAGGGAGGGGCGGTCGTCACCGCCTTCGAGGCGCCCCTGCGCCGCCCACGAGCCCGTACACGGTCAGGGCGACGTACCATCCGACCCCGACCCAGCTGTATCCAATCCCCAGGATCAGGGCCGTGTTCAGGTGATGGTTGAACTGCGCGAAGCCGTCGGCCCCGGGGAGCATCATGCCGGAGAGGCCGAGGATGAAGCCGGCGACCAGGCCCGGTCCCATCAGGTAGCGGCCGAGGAACTTGCGGCGCGCCGTGAGCCGCTGGCGTTTGGAACCGAGTTTCGTGTCGTCCTCATCGCCGCCGTACGAGCGGGGACCCGCGCCCGGATTCGAGTCCATCGCCTGCACCTCCCGGTTCGCAGTCGCCTCGACCTCGCTCAGGCTTTCGAGGAGCTCGTCGATGTCGCGGTCGACGGTATCGCGCGTGTTCGGCTGCGTCTCCGCCAACGGCGGGGGGAGGGCCTCCCGCGAGGACTGCCGCACCGCCGAGCCGAGTCTCGTATCGACCTCGCGGAGCTGCCGGGAGAACGAGGCGCGAATGCTGAGGCCGAGCCCCGCGAGTCCCACGAGGAAGATCGCCGCGACGAGCATGTAGGTCGTGTAGACCCACCGGGTGATGTCGGCCGGATACCAGGGACCCGGAAGGCTTTGGGCGAACTGCCAGGAACCGATGCCGATGATGGCGAAGTAGATGCCGAATCCCACCGCGAGGACGCGCGGTCGCAACTGCCGAGCCATTCGCACCCCGCCTGATTGGGGACCGGATATATTTCATCCCCTCCTTCTCACTTTTGATTCCAGCGAAGAGTCCGGCCAAAGGTATATCCGACCCCGGTCCCCTCTCCCGGTTGGAAGAGGCTCAACCGCGGTGGTCGGGCCTTTCGGAGGGCGGATTGGATGGGATTCCAGACGCGTTCGTCCCGGTTTGTCGTTCGTGAGATCCTGTTGGTCGGCATCGCGGCCGCCGCGTCGTTCGTCTTCATCAACCACGACAACCTCTACCTGTCCCACCCTTTCCGCCTCTCGGACGCCCGGATCGAGTCCTATTTCCTCGCGACCGCGATGGTCTACCTGTTCCTCCGCCTCGTGATCGTCGCGTTGGAGTTGCGTCCCCCGCGGGGGCATGGCGAACTCGTGCGGTGCCCGGAGTGCGGACAATGGCTCGACGACCCGAGCGCCGCGGGCTTGCAGGCCCACCGCCGGATCGAGCTCACGCCGAAGCCGTCGCGGAAGGAGATCGTCTCGGCGGTCGCCTTGCGGAAGGCGGTGGACGCGGCGCGTTTCGGCAACCTGACGCATCCGATGGAATCCCAGGAGCCCAATCCCGCCGCCCGGATTCCCGTGAACGCCACGAGCGAGGATCTCGTCGCGGCCCTCGACGATCCGGACTACCTCGAGCGGATTCGGCACAGCCCGCGGCCGCCGGCGGATCCTCGCCTCAAGCGCTGAGGCCGACGAACACGAGCAGCTCCTCGAGCACTCGATAGGTGAAGCCCCAGATCAGCCACTCGCCGAATGTGTACGAGGGCACGTGCAGTTCGCCGAGGATCGTGTGGACGAGCGTCTTGCCCTGGGTCGCCGGCAACGCCTCGAGGGGCGTCCAGAACACGGACGTCATCTCGGGACCCGGGCTCGCCTCGAGCGGGACGGTCGCGATCGCCACGAACGGCACGACGAGCAACTCCGGCTTGTTGCCCGGAGCCCGAGGAGCCATGTGGCCGAGGACCTCCGCGCGGCCGTCCAGGTCGATCCCGACTTCCTCGTGGGTCTCGCGGATCGCGGTGCTCAGCAAG
>VBMC01000282.1 GCA_005879015.1 Methanobacteriota archaeon | reverse complement strand
TCGTTCTTAACCCTTCGCTGCCTACGATGCGGTGGTGAGAGGGAGAACGGTCTCTCCGGAGGAATCACCCTCCCGGCCGGCTTAAACATGTGTCGCCGCTCGTCACATCGGACTGCGCGATTCGAGGCCGCCCCAGGCGGCCCACCACGGCTCGTCGGAGAGGAGGACCCCCGGATTGAGGAGTCCGACGGGATCGAGGGCTTGCTTGATCGTCTGCATCACGCGGTAGACGTGCGGGCCCCAGACCTTCGGCAAGGTCTCGGCCCGAATCCGTCCGATCCCATGCTCCGCGGACGGCGCGCCTCGGAAGCGCCCGAGCACGGCTTCATCGAACTCCGTGCGTAGGGCCTGCATCCGTCCGAAATCCTCCGGGTCCGTCGGGTCGAAGAACGGCCGGAAGTGCGTGTTCCCGTCGCCGACGTGGCCGTAGATGCCCGCATCCGTCCCATGCTGACGGGCGAGGTCGACGAGAAAGTTGATGAACTCCGGGACGCGGTCGCGCGGCACGACCGGATCCTCGACGAATCCCCAAGGCTTCCGGCGCCCCGGCCGCTGGATGATCGTCGGGAGCAGGGAGCGACGGACCTTCCAGAGGGTCGCCTGACGCCCCGGATCGTCGGTGACCTCGATCGGTCGGCTCAAGCGATACCGCGAAGACAGGTGCTCGACGATCGACTTTGCGATGCCGCTCAAGTCTCCCTCGTCGAATTCGATGAGGAGCATGGCCTCCGCGGACGCGGGCACCCCGAGCGCATCCCGATCAAGGAGACGGAGCGAGCTGCCATCGATGGCCTCGAGTGCACTCGGGCCCATCGGGAGCACGTCGGCGACGACAACCCCCAAGTCCCGGAAACGTTCCAGGTACAGGAGCAAGGTGAGACGGCGTTCCGGGAGGGGAATCACGCGCAGCGTGGATCCGCACGCGTGCTTCCGAACCGGCCGTCGGGCGGCGAGGATTTCGGTTCGATTCCCTTCGATCGCGCGACGAATCGTTTCCAGAGCCGGCGCTTGATGGATGAGGTCCTTCCAGGTCTCTCCCGCAATCGCCGTGTCCTTCGCCTCGAGCACGGTGCCATCGGCCAAAGCGACCCGCAACCCGAGGACGTGGTCTCGAGTCTGCCCATACTTCACGCTGCGATAGCCGCTCGCGTTGTGGCCGATCATCCCCCCGATGCGGCACAGATCTTGACTTCCGGGATCCGGGGCGAAACGCAGGCCGCGATCACGCAATCGAGCATTCAACTCGGAGAGAAGAATGCCCGGCTGCACGCGGACCCACCGCTGCGCCTCGTTGAGTTCAAGGATCCTGGCGAAGCGAGTCGTATCGAGGATCACGCCCGGTCCGATGGCGGCACCGGACAGCGAGGTCCCGGAGGCACGGGGCGTCACCGGGACGCCGAGCTCGCGACAGACCGCCAACGTCCGGAGTACATCATCCTCCGACCGCACCATCGCGATCGCGCGCGGCTCGACGACGCACGGGCTCGCGTCCGTGGCGTAAGCATGGCGGCTCGCCTCGTCCACGAGGACGTTCTCCTGACCGAGGCCGGCCTCGAGGGCCGTCCGGAGGTCCGCGTCACTCACCATGGAGGGGCCGCGACGCGTCGAACGTTCGCCCGCTAGTTCCGTCTTTCGGAGATGGGTGTCACTGGCCTCCGTAACAACGTTTATGGCGGCCCGTGTCTTCGACGGCGTCCGTGCCCATCAACGCGGACCGAATCCGGAGGCTCATGGACCATGGGCTCACGGAATACCAGGCCCGCGTGTATCTGACTCTCCTCGACCTCGGCACCGCAACCGCGAGCCAGATTCCCGCGATGTCGAAGGTCCCGCGGACGCGGATCTACTCGACCATGCAGCAGCTGCACGAGAAGGGCCTCGTGCAAATCCTCCCGGAGACCCCGCTGCGATACAAGGCCGTCCCTTTCGCGACGTACCTGCGGACCCTCGCCGACGACCTTCGATCCCGCGCGAAGCAACTCGACGCGGGCGTGGAGTCCCTTGCGCGCGAGTTCGCGATCAACGCGCAGCAGGAGCCCGAATCGCGGGGCCGGTTTGAGGCGATCTACGGACGCAAGAACGTGCGGGAGCGGCTCCTGAAGATGTACGACTCCGCGACACGGGAAGTCATCGGCATCGGGACGACGAAGAGTCCCGGCCGGATCCTCGGCGCGTTCATGCCGAACCTCGTGGACCGGGCAAAGCAGGGCGTGCGGCTGAAGTATGCGTTCTGCTTCACGCCGGAGAACCGCGAGGACGTGAAGTCGCTCCTCCG
Source organism: Methanobacteriota archaeon (assembly GCA_005879015.1). Classification (GTDB taxonomy): domain Archaea; phylum Thermoplasmatota; class Thermoplasmata; order RBG-16-68-12; family RBG-16-68-12; genus RBG-16-68-12. The sequence goes on along the minus strand of VBMC01000282.1, from coordinate 1,457 downwards.
ACACGCGGAGGTCCGCCATATCGACTTCATGATGCCCGTCTACATGCACGTGTTCGACGGGAAGGAGTTCCTGATGAGCCACCCGATCCCCGATGACGATTCCTCCTACCGCGGAGACGACATTGCCGTGTGGACGGATGATCCGGCGATCGCGGACGCGATGTCGGAGATGTCCGAGCGGATCTGGGAGATGGGCAAGCCCGCGCAGGAGATCCTTGAGAGTTCGCGGGGCGTGAAGCGCGCCGCCGTCACTTCGAGTTGACCGACAGGCCACGGAGACGTCGGGACCCTCTGGAGGATCCGCTCCTCGAACGTCGGCACGTGTTCGTTCTTGAAGAAGACCCCGATCGGGATGCGGTCGCCCCACTCCAGGGCCTTCTCGAGCGCCTGGGTGGCCTTCTTCTCGATCTCCAACGGCTCGTGGACGACGGGGTCGAACCCTTCGTCCTCCAACTTGTACACCCGCGGGAGCGGCCGGCCGCTGTTCGCATCCTTCCGATCTTCGCCGCCGTACCACTCCTTCGTGTTGATGTCGTTGTACGTCGGGCACGGCTGGAGCACATCGAGGAAGGCGTAGCCCTTGTGCTCGATTCCTTGCTTGATCAACGCGACGAGGTGCTTGATGTCGTACGAGTACCCGCGGCCGACCCACGTCGCGCCCGCCGCAAGGGCGAGCCAGATCGGGTTCACCGCATCGTTGATGTTCGGGTGGGCGAGGGACTTCGTCTGGACGCCGAGTTTCAGGGTCGGCGAGGCTTGGCCCTTCGTCAGGCCGTACACGCCGTTGTCATGGATGACATACAACATGTCGAGGTTCCTGCGGCCCGCGTTCACGAAGTGGCCGCCACCGATCCCGAGGCCGTCTCCGTCGCCGCTCAGGCAGAGGACCTTGAGCTGCGGATTCGCGAGCTTCACCCCGGCCGCATAGGGGAGGGCGCGCCCGTGCAACGTGTGGACTCCATAGGTCTTCACGTAGTGAATCGTCTTCGCCGAGCATCCGATCCCCGAGACGATCGTCACGCGATGCGGCTCCATCCGCAGTTCCGCGAGGGCCATCTGAATCGTCCGGAGGATACCGAAGTCGCCGCATCCCGGGCACCAGTCGTTGTGGACCTCCGTCGCGAAGTCCGAGGGCTTCACGACCTGCTCAAGCGCCACGGGTCAACACCGTCCTCTTCGGGGCTTTTCCCTTCACCACGGACCGGAGGGCCTCGTACAGTTCCGTGTTCGACATCGGCCGGCCGTTGTACTTCAAGATGAAATGGGTCATCGCGACCCCCGTGTGCTCGCGGACGACGCTGGCGAGCTGGGCGCCGAAGTTCATCTCGACCGCGATGCGGCGCCTCGCCTTCGCGAGGAACGCAAGCACCTCCGTGCTCGGGAATGGGTTGATGAGGCGGACGTGCAGGTAGCCGATCTTCGCGCCCTCGGCCCAGAGGCGATCGAGGGCGTCGAGG
>VBMC01000287.1 GCA_005879015.1 Methanobacteriota archaeon | reverse complement strand
CTCGACTCGGATTCGTGTCGGTCATCGTAGACCTCGATGGATGATTCGGCCCCGGTTCAGATGAAGGTTTGCCCTGGTTCGTTGGGTGGCCGCACGGGTCACGTCAGCAGCTTCGCGGCGTTCGTGCTCAGGATCCGTTCCAGGGTCGCCTCCTTCAGAGGAAGGGCCCGCAAGCCCTCGATTTCCTCGCGGATCCCGGGGACCCCGGGCGCCGGCCAGTCCGACCCGAAGACCACCTTCGAGGCGATTTCCTCGAGCCGAGGGAACCACTCCAACAAGCGCCGCGGCGGGATGCTCGAGATGTCCAGGTACAGGTTCGGATGCCGGCGGAGGAGATAGAAGGCGGTCTCGCACCAGAGCGGCCGGCCCCCATGGGCCATGAGGATTGTGAGGTCGGGGAAGTCTTGGGCGACGTCGTCGAGGTCCATGGGGTCTCCGAACTTGGACCGCGCACCCGGGAACACGGAAGTGCCGGTGTGGACCATGACGGGCATCCGAAGCCGTTCCGCGGTCTTGTATATCGTGCGGAGCGAAGGCAGCCTTCCGTCCACGTACCCGTTCGCGGGGAAGAGCTGGTGGGGCGGATGGATCTTCATGCCGCCCATCTCCCACTTCGAGGCGAGCCGTTCCACGTCCCGCTTCGCATCCTTCGTCCGTTTCGGATGGACCGAACCGAACGGGATCAAGCGCTTGCGGTCCTCGCGGGCGAATTCCCCGACGAAACGGTTCACGTCCTCGGTGAAGCCCATCACCTCGGGAGCGACGTAGTTGATCAGGCACGCTCGCTCCACGCCGGTGGCGTCGAGGTGACCGAGGAACGGACGGGCGTCGTCGATCAGCCGCGATGCCCTCTCCCGGTCCGGCGTGGTACCCAGGGAGTGCGGAAAGTCTTTTCGCCGTTGCCAGAACGATCAGTTCGGACTCGGGAGTTTTCGGATCGTTTCCTGATAGTCCCGATACGGAGTCGTACAAGGCGGTCCGTCCGCGTACAACAGGACGTTCGCGCCTGGGTCGGCATTGCTGAGGGCGAGGATCGTCGACGAGACGGTGCCGCCGCCTGGACCGTGGACGCAGAGGCCGATGCCTCCGGGTCCCGCCGCGTGCGTGCGCAGGGTTCTCTGGAGCGACCGGACCACCTCCTCGGAATCGAGGGAGACCTTCGCGAGGATCCCTTGGATGAATTGCACCTTCGGATCGGTCGCGATGTTCCCGCCCTCGTTCGTCAGGACATTCAGGCCCTCGTGCCCTCGGGTCATCGAGAGCTCGCCGTCGTACCGGAAGAAGCGCACCTCCTTTTTCGATGCGACGAAGAGGTTCCAGAAGTTGTACTCATGCTCACGGACTTCTCGTTGGAGGAACACGTCGACGCCGGCCACGTTCGGCTGCCGCAACGAGTCCAGAACCAATTGCCCTCGAGAACGGGCCACGGCGGACGCGCGTCCGCGCCGGTTCGACAGGGCCACGACGAGGCCCGTCCCGCTCGTACCGATCCACGTCCCGCCGGCCTTGCGGTCCCTCGGGGCGACGATGACCGGCGTGCCCTCGATCACGGACGGAGGGTCCGCGGCTCGGCTCGCGGATTCGTCCCGATTCATGCCGATGACGAGATCGTAGCCCGGGACCGACTTCCAGATCCCGATGAGGGTGCACACCGGTGCTCACTTCGATTGCTTGAGGTCGTATGCCCGCATCTGCGCCACGCGCGCGACGTCGGGCCGTCCGCCTTTCGTTGCAGACTCCATAGCAAGTTCGTAAGCAAGGACGGTCGCGTCGCGCAGACCCCGGTCGCTGGCCGTGGAGGCTTGCTCGCTCATCGCTTCTGCCGTGTCGAAGAAGTACTTCGCCGCGGTCAGGTGGTCCCCCAGCGCTCGGAAGAACTCGGCCGCGAAGAGGCCTTCGTGGGTTAGCCCCTCCGCTCCTTCCGCGAAATTGTCCTTGAGAACGGAGGCATACTCTTTCGCAACCATCGGGAGGGACGGGTCGCCGTGGAGATCTTGCACGGCGTTCCGGTATTCAACGAGGGCCAAGTAGTTGCGTTCATCGGGCGCCACTTCTTCGTCTTTGAGAGCGAGATATCCTTGTCCAGCCTTTCGGCGCCATGCGCCGGCCTTCTTGAGATGGCCGAGTTTCTCCGCGCAACGGGCGAGCGCCTGAAAGATGCCTACTCGGTCCAGCGGAGATCCGGATTCGGTGAGT
>VBMC01000284.1 GCA_005879015.1 Methanobacteriota archaeon | reverse complement strand
AGCGCATCCCTCCGCCTGCACGACCCCGAACCTCGGCCATGGACCGTCGTACCAACCGAGATCCCGCAATTCATGGAGGGCCTTCCACATCCCCACGATCCCGGTTCCGCCGCCGGTCGGGAAGACGATCCAGTCGGGGAGGCCGCCGAGCGCTTCCCAGATTTCGAACAGCATCGTCTTCTTTCCTTCCACGCGGTACGGCTCGCGAAGCGTCGCCAGGCTGAAGGTTTCTGTCATGCCGGCGAGATCCCTTGCGATCCTCCCTGCATCCGAAATGTCCCCCGCGGTCCGGAAGACGTACGATCGGTAGGCGACGGCCTCGCGCGCCGCCTCCTCCGAGCCGCCGCCCGCCAGGAGGATTAGCGACCTCGCGCCATAGGTAGCGGCATACAGGGCGAGGGCTGCGCCCGCGTTCCCCGCGGTCGGGACCACGAGGTTCGAGCCACCGAGAGCGCAGGCCATCGGAACCGCGACCGCCATTCCGCGTGCCTTGAACGTACCCGTCGGGTTCAGGCCCTCATCCTTCACGTAGAGGGCGGCGACCTTGACCCGCGCGACCCGGCCGCCCGATCCCAGGTGTTCGAGCCTGTGCAGCGGCGTGCCCCCCTCGCCCCTCGAGCGGATCTCAGATTCTTCGAGAGGCAGGAGAGGCGCATACCGCCAGAGGTCGTTCCTCGGGAGGAGCCGGTCCATCCCGAGATCCGTCCATTCGTATCGGGCGAACAGCGGGCCACCGCAATCGCAGACGTTGATTAGTCGGACCTCGTAGTGTTTCGAACACGCGGTACACTCGAGAAAGGCGGGGCGCACAACGCGGTCATGCCGTGCAGGCCCATACCCCTTGTCCCGCGATGCCTTTATCTCGGTCCTCGCATTCGATCCGGACTATGGCCGTCGCCCAGCGGACGGGGGATGTTCGCGCGGCGTACGACCGCATGGTGGAGGCCATGCGGGAGCGGGGGCGTGTTCTCGTTGCCTTCTCCGGTGGAATCGACAGCGGGCTGGTCGCGCGAATCGCATACGATGCGCTCGCCGACGATGCGCTCGCAGTCCTCGCCGACGCCGAGTCCCTCGCCCGGCGGGAACTCGAGGAGGCCGTGTCGGAGGCCTCGGAGATCGGGATCCCGCTGCGGACCGTCCGACTCTCCGAACTGGCGAACGAGCAATACGTGGCGAACCCGACGAACCGCTGTTACTTCTGCCGCAAGGAGCTGGGAGCCGCACTGAAACCAATTCGCGAAGGAGGATGTCCGCACGCTGGCGCGGGACCTCGGCCTGAGTTTCCACGGCAAGCCGAGCAATGCGTGCCTGTCGTCTCGGATTTCCTACGGCGAGGTGATTACGATGGACAAACTGCATCGGGTTGAAGCAGCGGAAGAAGCGATTCGAGCTCTGGGTTTCCCCGTCGTCCGGGTCAGAGCCCACGAGGGCATCGCGCGGATCGAAGTGCCCAAGGAGGACCTGCCGCGCATCGTCGAGCCCGCGGTGGCGGTAAAGGTCGCCCGTGCCGTCCGTGAGGCCGGCTTCGTCTACGTTACGATTGACCTCCTCGGGTATCGCAGCGGCTCCATGAACGAAGGTCTGTAGGTCGCTCGATTCGTCTCACTGAAGTCTTAAATATTACAGCGTTATCGACGGAATGGATTTCGGCCGGACGAAGCCGGGAGCGACGCGCCGTTGGCCACTGTGGGGATCATTCCGAGCCTGATCATCGGCGTTCGGGAAGGCATTGAGGCGGCGCTTGTCATCGGCATCATCCTCGGCTATCTGGTCAAGATCGGACGAATCTCGCTGAAGCGCCACGTGTACGCGGGGAGCATTGTCGCCTTCTTCGCGAGTGCAGGGGTCGCCGCGGTCTTGTTCGCCGCGACGATCGAGTTCCAAGGCTTTGGCGAGCAGATTTTCGAGGGTATCACGATGCTCGTCGCCGTCGCCGTCTTGTCCTCGATGGTCCTTTGGATGATGAATGCCGCTCGAAGCATCAAGGCGCACGTGCAGGAACGGATCGAGGCGGTCCTGAAACAGAGCGCGGTCTTCGGGCTCACCTTGCTTTCGTTTGTGGTCGTCTTCCGGGAAGGCGTGGAAACCGCGCTCTTCATGTTCGGGGCTGGGGCGCTCACCTCTCCCTTCGAGGCGGTCCTTGGGGTCGGCCTCGGGCTCCTCATCGCCGGGATCATCGGCTTCGGGATTGTCCGCGTCTCCTGGCGGCTGAATCTGCGGCGGTTCTTTCAGATCACCGGGATTTTCTTGGTCGTCGTCGCGGCGGGTCTTTTCGCCAAC
>VBMC01000068.1 GCA_005879015.1 Methanobacteriota archaeon | reverse complement strand
CCCACCTGGTGACCGTGACGGCCCAGGTGCGGGTCAAGCCCGGGGACGTCGACAACTTGCTCGAAGGGCTTCGGCGCAACGAGAAGGTGCGCGCGTTCGAGATCGAATAGTCTCAGCCCGAGGCGAGGAGATCGCTATAGGACGAGGCCATGAGGTCGTCGTCGGCGATTTGGAAATAGGCCCGCAAGGACTCCAACTGTTTCCGGCCCGCGTCCCGGTCGGACTCTCCCGCGAGGACCTTCTCGAACTCGATGAACTTCCCGAGTCCTCGGACGGTGTCCAGGTGCACCTGGACTCCTTGGAACCGGTAGATCTCGCGGGTCTTGCGGACCTCGGCCTTCACCGGGAGGACGCGGGCCAGGATCTCGCGGACCGCAGGTGCGTCCGGGATCGATGCGAGGAGGACCCGACTCTCCTTCACGCCGCCCACGTCGGGCCGCTCGTAGTAGACGAGCTGACCCTCCTTCGCTCCCTCGATCGACCGAAGCTTGAGGCGCTGTTCCCCCAGGCTGAAGTAGGTGTCGACCTGGCGAACGGTGGCCGCGTGTTCCGCTCCCGCGAGAAGGGCCCGAGCCTTGCCCAGGTCCTCGTACCGAGCCTTGAGTTCGACGAGGTCTTTCTGGGCCGAATCCACGGGAGCGGAGACGTGAGGAGGCCTCAAGAAGATTGCCGTCGGCGCACTCTGCAGCGGACCCCCGTGTGTCCGGAGACACGCGATCGCAGTTCGTACCTCTACTTAGAGGTATGAAATCGCATCCCCAGCGCATTCGAAGCGGACCTCACGCGTACGACGTGATTCGGCGTTGGCTCCGCAGGTAGGCCCGGAGGACGCTGGCCCGCCACCAGTTGGCGAGCGGGAGCCGCAAACGTCGGCCGATCTCCGACTCCGCCGATTCGAAGTCTCCGAACCGAGATGGCCTCTTGGCGAGGGCGGCCCTCGCCAGCTCGCGGTACCGCCAGACCCCGAGCGGCACCCAGTCCTCATAGACCTCCATGAAGACGATCGCACCCCCCTGCCTTCGCCGGGCCGCGAGGTGCTCGAGGACCGGAAGGCGGGTCGCGTGGTATGCGCCCGCGATCTGGTCCGGGTACGTCGTCCGGCCTCCCGCGAACTCGTGATCGTGGGCCGGCGTCGGATTCGCTTCCAAGTTCCAGGCCTCGAGGCCCTCGAACATGAAGGCCTGGGGGAAGAGCAAGATCGCGACGTTGTTCGCGAGGCCGCTCGCGTTCGTCACCTCGAACTCCGGGATCCACGGGAGTCCGCGGACCTCGTCGACGAGCCCTTTCGCCAGGATATCGTCGACCGCGGTGATCGACCACTCGGTCGGAACGAGACGGCGTCGATCCTTCGTGCCCAGGAGTCCGACGGAGAAGACCCGGGTGATCTGGCTCTGCGTGATCCCGTGGTCGTACAGGTCCGTGACAGCCTCGCCGGCCCTCAGGTCCGTGTCGGAGACGAGGTCATCCACCCGCCGCGGGACGGAGGGGTTGGAGGTCAGGTCGACCTTCGTGAGGTCCGCGCTCGGGCCGCTGGGCGGCGCGCGGGCCGAGAAGGGACTCACCAGAGTGGGCTTCTTCGTGAACCACATCTCCGTGTCGATCGGCTTCGAGGCCATCGCGGCCTCCTGGACCGTCGAGAGGATCGAATCAGGCGTCCGGGCCTCCGCGACCCGCCGCGGTGCCTTCCCGCGGACGAGGGAGAGGCGGAACCGCAGGATCTCGGCGAGGTCGTACGACAACCAGGATTCGGATGCGTCCAGGATCGATGTGTCCTCGTCCCGAACGGGAGGGACGAGCGGTCCGACGAGGACCTTCGGGTAGCCCCACGACCCGACGAAGGCGCTCGGCGGCGAGGCGCCGAAAAGATTCTTCGTCTGGAGGTCGCGGCGTTCGGTGAACCAAGCTCGGACACGGTCCAAGTACGGACAGATCGCGAGCCGACAGCGTTTGATGTCTCCTTGGCACACACGACACGCGATCTCCCGCCGGACCTCGGCGAGCGTCGCTCCGAGTCCCGCCTCCTCGCGCGGCGCCGAAGACGAAGGAGGGAACATGGTCACGAGGCGGCGGGAGCGGTCGCGGGCGCCGGAGTGGTAGGTGCCGGGGCCGGAGGTGCTGCGGGCTTTGGACCGGGAGTCGGCGCGGCGGGTTTGTCCTCCGGGATCACTTCCTCCCACCGTGCGTAGCAGAGCGGGCAGACGTGGATGATGCCGCCCGAGGCGTTCACTTATCCCTTTCGGACTCATATCGAATCCATACAATCGGTCGCGGTTCGCCTCAAGCTGCTCGACTGGCTTGCCGGCGAATTCGGCAGCGGTGAGGACCCCCACGTCGTGTTCCTTTCCGGCCCGGAAAACGGGATCCATCCGCGTGCGCCACTCGCGGTCGCGCAGGATGTGATGATCCAGGATCAGTGTGCGGACATTCGTGGTTCGCAGGATTCGGAGCAGGTGGGACAGGGAGCGTTTCGTGTGCTCCGCCGGATAATGGTCCGGCATGTGCGTCATGGGACCGTCGACGTAGAGGACCGTCGGCTGCGCGTCGATCAGGAAGGAGAGGTGCTCCTTCAGCGGCGGACCGAGCACGTCGGCGGTGTGGACGAAGACTTCGTTCCCGTGGGCGATCCGCGTCATCACGACGTAGCCGAGTTCGTCATTGTAACCATGCGGCAAGGCCGGCGAAAACAGGAGTTCCGTCCCACCGAAGTCCATCTGATTTCCGTCGGCGACTTGGATTTCCTTCGGATACTTCTTCAGCGCCCGGACGAACGCGCCCGCGCGCTCCCGCTGGCTTCGATTGATGTGGAACTTCCCATCCTTCAGGAACGCGAGCTTCCCCCGGTAGATCGACGGCGCGTCCGGATTGTGGTGATCGTAGTGGTAGTGGGAGACCGTCAGGACGTCCGCGCCCTTCGCGGCGGTCCGGATCTTCTGCCACAGCTCCTTCTGCCGGGCCTTTTCGATCGGATGGGGCCGGAGATCGTAGCGGTACGGGCCGAGGCGTACGCTCGGGTCGATGAGTACGGTCACGTCCGAGGTCTCGACGAGCGTGGCCATGGAGCGCGCCCCGAAGCTGTCCGCCGCGAGCGGAGTGATCTTCACGGACCACCGCTGTTCAGACCGCGACGATGGTTCTTCTCCTTGTCGGTCCCGCGGCTCATTCGACGTGGAACGCCGTCTCGGCGCCACGGAACCCGAGCCAATCGAATAGGAATTCGTCGAGCAACCGAGAGAAGAGGTTCCCCTGCGCCTGGCGCTTGTCCTGCAAGATTCTGACGACGAGAGAGGGCGTGAGATACGCGCGGAATCGGCGCAACACATCGTCCTTGGGGAGCAGGCCGGCTCGAGGCGAGGAAATGCCCTTCGCGTGTGCGGCCTCGAATCGCCTGTCGGCGGCCTCAATGGCGAAGGTCTCCCACGATTCCACAATTCGGGTTGCTTCCGGAGTCAGGATCTCATACTCAAGGTTGAAGCCACTCGAGCCGGGCGCATAAACGAACGAACCGAGGGTGAGAACGCCAACGGCGACCGCCGTCGCCGCCCGTTCGGCCCCGCTTCGAGTCTTGAATGAAATTTTGTGGAATCCGGACGGTTGGGTCGCCGGGACGGAAACGAGCTGAACCGCCCAGCTCCGGGGTGGAAGCGAAAAGGATAGGTTCCCTTTCATGCCCTCCGCGACCGGCGAATCGGAAGCCCGGAGCGTACGCCGTTGTTCTTTGTCCCTCAGATTGAGGGCAAGGAGGTAGAGGTTGAGCCAGCCACCGGGTTTGACTTTGTCCGATTCCGCGATGGGTGCGACCCAGAAACCGTCCCACATCTGGAAGAGGCGGGAGCGCCGGATCATCGGTGTGGAGAGCCAATCGAGGTAGGCCGAGCAGAAGAAGTTCTGGTTCCGGGCTTTCGGGTCAGAGGCGAGTTCTCGGGCGACAGCAAGGGCCCGTCCGATGTCTGGATTCATCGCAATGAGTCCCACCGGACTCGCCTGGCCGCGCTTGGGTTTTCCAGTCGGTAGATTCACATACGGGAACGCATAGCCGAACTCCTCTTGGTCCACTGTGTGCGTCCATGCGCCGTCTGGGGCCCGTCGGATTTTGGAGGCAAACCCAATTCGGCCAGCTGCGATCGCTTCCAGAACTTGATGTGAATTCATCGGGGCCGAGGTACGTTCAGCGTCGCTGAGTTCCCAAGCGATCGAAGCCGCGCCTGGGCTCGTGCCGTCGGCAGATTAACCGAAGCCTACCGTCTTCGCTTCATTGCTGGGCGATCGACCTTTATCGGAACACAGCATCCCCCCAGACCTGGCGCTCGACTCGACGGAAGCCCAGGGTGGGGAAGAGCGAGAGGGACGCGATGTTGTCGACGTACGCGTGGAGGGCGGGAATCTTATCCCGACGGAAGAGTTCGCGCGCGACCGCGGCGACCACGGACCGGGCCAAGCCTTTCCGACGGAATCCTTCTTGGACGTGAACCATCCCGATGATCCCGACGCGGTCCGTGACCATGTGCGTGAGGGCCCAGGCGATCGGGCTGCCATCCTCATAGATCGCGGCTGACGGCCCGTTCTCGATGCGCCGACGCACGTAGCCTTCGGCGGGCCAGTCCGGCTCCCAGAGACCTGCCACGAGACTCGCCCACGATGGTGCCAAGGGTCGGACCCGTGGATTCAGATGATCGACGAAGTCCCCTGCATCGAGTCGGAAGAGCCACGCTGGGAGGGGATGGAACTCTTGGGCCTCTGGCTTGAGGACGGCGAGGGGGAATTCTTCGGTGAGATGCATGAGTGTGAAGCCTTTCGGGAGGAGGTCGCCGAGGGCTCCGGCCGCCTCCACGTTCGCGGCATGGAGGGCGACGATGTTGGGTCGCCCAGGCCCGCGAGCCCGTTGGATCGCGAGGACGCCTTGCACCGGTTCGCCTTCCGCGTAGACCTCGTAGTTGTCTTGTTGGAAGGCCCGGTCCCACGTGACCGCGTTCCCGACCGGGTCCGCCGCGAGGAAGGGCCGAATCGCCTCGCGGTCTTCGACGCGGTAGGGAGACGTGCGCGGACGATGCCCGCGAGTCAGAAAAGGATTACCGCGGCACCGTGGAACGGATTTCGGCTGCGATTTCGCGGGCGGCCTTCGCGGGATCCTTCGCCTCGTAGATCGCGCGACCGACGATGACCGCGTCCGCCCCGGCGGCGATGGCATCAGACGCCTTTCCTCCTTGGGCCCCCACGCCCGGCGCCAGGATGAGCCGCGAGCCGACAATCGCACGGAGGGCCTTGACCCGGTCCGGCCGCGTCGCGGGCGCGACGATCCCCGCGGCGCCCGCCTGGATTGCCATGCGCGCCATCTCCTCCGCGTGAGGCGCCGTGAAACGGGCCCCACCCGGATGACTCATCTCCGTGATCACGAACACATCGGCCTCGCCGGCTGCCTCGACCGCGGCCCGGATGGAGTCCTCTCCCACGAATCCCTGGGTGATGATGCCAGAAGCGCCGAGCGCCGCCACCTGCTCCACGATCAGCCGCGTCGTGTTCGGGATCTCGGCGGTCCTCATGTCCGCGAGGAGGTATCCGAGGCCGGCGAGTTCTCGGATGAGATCCGCCCCGCCGGCCAGGAAGAGCGCCCATCCGGCTTTGATGGCGTCCACGTCCGATTTGACGGCCCCTGCGATCGTCCGCGCCCGGGAGGGATCCGTCACGTCGAGGGCGAGGATGACCCGATGGTCGAGGCGCATTGTGCGGCCCCAAGAGGACCGCGGGGAAAAAGGTTCCCTCGGGTCGACTTTCTTGGCGGACGTTTTAAGTAACCCGGAGGGAATCGAGCCGTGCCCTCCATGCCCGAGATGCAGCGGATCAAGACGAAGGTCTGCCTGGTCGGCGAGGCCGCGGTCGGCAAGACGTCCCTCATCCGGCGGTTCGTCCAGGACGACTTCGAAGACCGCTACATCACGACCCTCGGCGCGAAGGTGTCGAAGCGCGAGATCGTCTTCGACATGCCCGACCGCAAGCAGATCCAGATGGACATCACGATCTGGGACATCATGGGCGAGAAGGGATTCCGAGACCTCCTGAAGGAGGCGTTCTTCCACGGGGCCAAGGGCGTCCTCGCGGTCGCCGACCTCACGCGCTATTCGACCCTCAAGGAGCTCGACGACTGGGTGCAGGGCGTCTTCAAGGTCGTCGGCGAGATCCCGGTCGTGTACGCGATCAACAAGATCGACCTGAAGGACGAGGTCATGATCCTGTACGGAGACAAGGAGATCGGCGAGGCCACGCGGGCCTTCGAAGCGCCGTTCTTCTACACCTCCGCGAAGACGGGGGAGAACGTGGAGCTCCTCTTCCAGCGACTGGGGACGATGGTCCTTAAGCGGGAAGGTCTCTCCGTCGCCAGCTGACGTCCGGCGGCGAGAACGAGGCGAGAAGCGTTAAGTAGCCGCCGCCGGAGTGCGGAGGCGCCACGGAGCGGGGACATCGCTTGGCGATGAAACGTCTCAAGTCGAAGATTTGCCTCGTCGGCGAGAAGGCCGTCGGCAAGACCTCCCTGGTCCGGCGGTTTGTCATGAACATGTTCGACGAGCAGTACGTCACCACGATCGGGACGCGGGTGTCGAAGAAGGAGGTCCACATCTCGATGCCGGACCTGGCCCAAAGCGTTCAAGTGGACCTGATGATCTGGGACATCATGGGTGAGAAAGGGTTCCGCGAACTCCTCAACGACGCGTACTTCTACGGCGCGAACGGCATCCTCGCGGTGGCCGACCTCACGCGCCGACGGACCCTGGACGACCTCGATGACTGGATCGACGGCGTCGAACACGTCGTCGGGAAGGTCCCGATCCTCATCGTCGTGAACAAGGCGGACCTGACCTCGGGCGCCCAGTTCCAGGAACGGGACGTGGCCCAGTTCGCGAAGGCGTACGGATCCGAATTCATCCTCACGTCGGCGAAGAGCGGTGACCAGGTCGAAACGGCGTTCGTGCGACTCGCCACGTTCGTCGTCGAGCACCAACTCCACGCGACATAGACATGGGTCGAATCGAGCGCGGCAGTAACCGTTCGGACACCATGTGTTTTCGATATCATTAAGTATTAACTCGGTCATTGACGCGGTCCCTGAGCCTTCGCTCGCGATGCGGGTAGTAAGGAGGGGTCCTGGGCCGGGAGCAGGGGACAATGGGGCGGGATGGCCATGCTCGCGACGAGGCCCACCCGAGCGTACCGTTTCGGTGCGATCGGTCTATGCGCGTTACTGGCAGCTAGCCTTTTCCTCGCATTCCTGGCGCCGCCGGTCCGCGGCGATCTGCCGACCGAAACGGAGAACGGGGACGCCTCACGGACCGTCACATGGACGATGGGCACCGGCGTCGGCCTCGCCTTGCAAGGCGTGGACCTTGAAGCCGGCAATGTGACCCTCCCATGGAACGCCCAGAATCTTTCGTGGGACCGACCCGGCCAGTTCGTCGCGAACGGCAGTTTCGACTCCACCTTGGCCGCGGATCCAGCGGGCATCTCGTTGCGGGGTGATTCCACGAACCACGTGGTCGACGGCGACTTCGTCTCCGGCACACCCTGGACCTTCGAGACGAGCGCGTCCGGGAACGTGACGGCGGCTTGGAACACCAGTGCCGCGAACGCCGTGTTCCGACACAATTCGCCGAAGACAGAGGCGCAATGGGACAGCCTGGACGCGAATCCGGGGACCTGGGCGGGCGTCAATGGGATCCCGTGGACGAACACGACCGGGCCGCACGAGGGAACGGGCATGCTCGGGCTCAACTTCACGCTGGGACCCGGTCCCGGATCATGGGCCGGAGTGCAGCACCAGACGGTCGTGAACTGGTCCGGATCCGATCGCATGGTGATCTGGGTCTTGCCGCCGAACTCCAGTCCCCCGCTGACGTTCAACATCACAGCGACCGTCGGGACGTCGCTCCGAGGCTCCGCCGCGCGCGCTCTGGTTCCGGGGTGGCAGGAAATCGCGGTCGATCTGACCGAACTCGGGGCGTCGCGAGGCAACCTCATTTCGCTCACGCTCCGGGTCATGGGCCAGAACGTCCCTTCGGGAACCGTGTACTTCGATGACCTGCGAACCGGCAATGCAAAGCAATTCGATGAGGCCGCGCGGGTCCGTCAAACGGTCGTCAAGACGAACGCCACCGCTCCCGCGTTGGGAAGCGCCGTGCTTCGGGTGAACTGGTCGACGCCGAGCGCGACCGGGGTCGTCCGGGTGGACGGGGTCGTGGACGTGACCGGCCCATCGGGTTCTGCGGTGAAGACGTTTCCAATGTCGTCGGGAATGACTTGGCGGACGTCCCTCCTGGATTTCTCTGCGACGACCGCGCTGCCGGGTCTCTACAACGTCAGTGTCGGGATCCGCGTCATCACGGACAACACGAGTAGCTCGTCCGTCGAGGTCCGCGCGGACGATGTATCCCTCCTCTTCCCGAATCGACACAACGGGACGTATCTCTCCAGCGCCATCGCGATGGGTGCTGCGTCCGAATTCCTCCGGGTGACATGGGCCTTCGACGCGTCCGGTCCCGCTACGTTGCGGGCCGCGCTCCGCACCGGGAACGACTCGAGTCCTGGGAGCCCCACATGGAGTCCGTGGCAGGTCTGGACCACGACAGGAGCCCAACCGGCAGGACTGCCGCCCGCTTCGTTCTTCCAAGTTCGTGTGGACCTGATGACGGTCAACGCGAGCGTCACTCCCGTCCTCCGCGGGATGTCGCTGGACGCTCGACATCATTCGGCCGGCGGATCCGTGACCTCTGCCGCGTTCAGTATTCCCACGGCGGAGGCGGGCACCTTTCTCCATTGGCGGAAGTTGCAGGTGAGGTCCCGGATACCCGTGGGCACGGCCCTTTCGTTCGAGATCGGAGACGGAACATACTGGAAGCCCGTCACCGCGGACGGGAACGTGTCGGACGCCAACTCGACGACGATCTCATGGCGTGCCACCCTTGGGACCGCGGACGGACTCGTGACGCCAACCCTCGAGCGCGTCGATCTCGTGTACGAATACCTGGGCCCGATCGTCCGCGTCGAGTTGCGATGGGCCGGCTGGCCGGGGCGGATCGTGCTGCCCTCCGGCGGCGTCGTCAAGTTCACCGCGTTGGCGCTCGACGCCGGATCCCACCTCGTGTCCAAGGAACCCAGCCGTTTCGATTGGAACACGAACGACACGCGAGGACAGATCGGGATCGACGGGACCTACAAGGCGGGCGAGCCGGGCGACCACATCGTGAACGTCAGGTTCCTCGGGACGAGCCGCTCGGCCGTCGTGTCCGTTCACGTGCTCGCCTCGGCGACTTGGATCGATGTGCTGATCGGGTACGCTCCCTATTTGCTGGCGATCCTCACACTCGGTGCCGTCGGCTACTCCGGCTACCGGTTCGGCATTCGACGGACGTCGGTCATGGACGACGTCTTCCTGATTTCGAAGGACGGTCGGCTCCTGATGCACAACACGCGGCGTATGCGGGCGGACCGGGATGAGGACATCCTGTCCGGCATGCTCACCGCCATCCTCGCGTTCCTGAAGGACTCGGATCCGGAGGAGAATGGGGAGCTCACGCGATTCGAGATCGGAGGGAAGACCACGATGCTGGAACGGGGCCCTCACGCGTATCTGGTCGCCGTCTATTCGGGTCGGGTCCCTCGCCGGGCGGGAAAGAATCTCAAACGCTTCATGACGAGCCTCGAAGCGAATTTCGGGGACGTCTTTGCGAAGTGGTCCGGCGATCGGGAGGACCTCCAGGACCTCAAGGCGTTCACCGGGCGCTTCGTGTCCCGGTTCCGGTTCCGGCCTCCGCGCCGGATCAACGGGCGAGCGGCCTGATTTACCGCGGGAAGAAAATCCGGTAGGCAATCACTCCGAACCCGAAGAGCGTGAAACCGGTCGAAATCGCCCAGAACCATCTCAACAAGCGGGCCCGACCGGCCGGAGTTTCCCAACGGGCGGCGAGACGACCAATCATGTCGATTTGAACCGCTTCAGCCGCATGAAGTTGTCACGTTCCATCTCTTCGAGGCGTTGCCGGATGAACGCCTCGGTGGCCTTGAGCTCCGGGATCACGCGGTACTCCAGGGCATTCACACGCCGTTTCACCTTCTCGATCTCCTCGATGAGACGACGCATCGTCGTTTCGATTTCCGCCGCCGTGATCACGTCCTCGACCAGGTTCTCGTATGCCTCCGCAGCTTCATCGATGCGCGGACTGGTCCCGATGATCCCGTACCCTCGTTGGTCGATCCGCTTCCGGACCGCCTTCGCGTCGATCTTCGGGACGATGATGCCCATTACGTTCTTCGTTTTCAGCTCGAGCGACGGAGCTTCGGTGAGGGCGAACGCAGCCGACTTGACCCCGATGGACCCTTCGATCGCGCGCGCGATCGCGATCCGCGCCTCCGCGACCTTGTATTTTTCGACCAGATTCGATCGGACGGCTTTCGCCCGTTCAAGGACGCGGAAGAACTCGACGATCAACGCGTCCTGTTTCAGTTTCAGGAGCTTGTGTCCTCGTTCTGCGGTCCGACGGGTGCGCCGCAACTGGAGGAGGACGGACCGGGTGGGTTTGTACTGGACCAGGACCATCTACGCGGGCACCTTCCGTTCTGTTCCCGGGGGCGCGGCACGGTGGGCTGGGTGGTACTTCTCCAGCGTCTTGCGATCGACCTTCGTGAGCCACGCCTCGTCGAGCGTGGCGAGGAGCTTCCATCCGATCTCGAGCGTCTGCTCGATCGTCCGGTCTTCCTCGGATCCCTGTCGAATGAACTCCTGCTCGAACCGGTCGGCGAATTCGAGCATCTTGCGGTCGCGGTCCGAGAGCGCTTCCTTTCCGACGATGGCGACGAGGCCGCGGACGTCCTTCCCTTCTGCGTACGCGGCATAGAGCTGGTCCGCCACCTGCTTGTGGTCCTCGCGGGTCCGGTCCTTGCCGATCCCCGCATCCATGAGTCGCGACAGGGACGGAAGCGGGTCCACCGGCGGGTAGATCCCCTTGCGGTGCAGGTCGCGGGCGATCGCGATCTGGCCTTCCGTGATGTACCCGGTCAGGTCCGCGATCGGGTGGGTCCAATCGTCGTCCGGGATCGACATGATCGGGATCTGCGTGATGCTGCCCTTCCTTCCATGGATACGACCGGCGCGCTCGTACATCGTTGCCAAGTCCGTGTATGTGTAGCCCGGATATCCGCGACGCCCAGGCACTTCCTCCCTTGCCGCCCCGATCTGTCGCAATGCCTCGGCGTAGTTCGTCATGTCCGTGAGGATCACGAGGATGTGCATCCCGACCTCGTAGGCGAGATACTCGGCCGCCGTGAGGGCCATCCGCGGGGTGATGAGGCGCTCCACGGCCGGGTCGTCCGCGAGGTTCAGGAAGAGGACCGCCCGTCGGAGGGCACCGGTCCTCTCGAAGTCGTCCATGAACACCCGGGCCTCTTCATGCGTGATGCCCATGGCGGCGAACACGACTCCGAACGGCTCCTGGCTGCCGAGGACCTTCGCCTGCCGCGCGATCTGGAGCGCGACCTCGTTGTGTGGAAGACCGGCGCCCGAGAACAAGGGGAGCTTCTGACCACGGACGAGCGTGTTCAGCCCGTCATCGCCGGCCCCGCTCAGGATTCGGCCGAGCATGTCGCGGGACACGTTCAGTTTGATCGTCTCTCCGAGGAACTTCACCGTTGATTGTCGGTCGATGCCCGCGGTCCCTTCGAACACCTGGACGACGACGATGTCCTTCGACGAATCGAGGACTTGCCCGCGCTTGCGCGTGCCGTCCGGAAGACCGACCTCGACCAGCTCACCGTACCCGACCCACTCCGTCTTCTCGACGAAGATGAGCGGTCCCGCGATCTCCGTAATCGTCCGGTACTCCGTCGGCATCTCAGGTCGCTCCCAGTCGCTTGAATTCCTCGTCCATCTGGGTGAGCGTGTTCGTGAGTTCCTTGTCGAACTCCGACTCGTACTTCACGCGTGTGAGCAGTTCGCGGGATTTCAGCGACGCAACGTCCTTCGTCGGGACATCGAGTTTCACCGCCTTCTGTCCGAGGTCGGAATACTTCTTGATCGCGCTGATCAACTTGAACTGCCGCTCCGGAGGACAGAACGTGTCCACGGCATGGTAGGCGTTCTGCTGGAGGAAAATCTCCCGGATCATGCGCTCGACCTCGAGGGTGAGCTGCTGGTCCGGTGGTAACGCGTCCGCTCCGACGAGTCGGACGATCTCCTCGAGTTCGGCCTCCTCCTGGAGGGTCCGCTGAGTCCACGACCGCAGCCGGGGCCACTCCTCCACGATGCGCAGCGTTCCCTGCGTAACTGGCTCCGAGAAGTCCCCGCCACTCGGGGAGACGGCACCGACGACGCTGACGGATCCTTCGAGGCCGCTGAGGGTCTTCGCCCGTCCTGCTCGCTCATAGAATTCGCTCAGCCTCGCGGAAAGGTAGGCCGGAAAGCCTTCCTCGCCCGGCATCTCCTCCAGGCGGCTCGAGATCTCTCGCATCGCCTCGGCCCAGCGTGACGTCGAGTCCGCCATCAGCGCCACGTTGTACCCCATGTCCCGGTAGTACTCCGCGAGCGTCATGCCCGTGTACACGGAGGCTTCTCGCGCAGCGACAGGCATGTTGCTGGTGTTCGCGATCAGGGACATGCGCTCCATCAGGGGCGCTCCGGTGTACGGATCGATCAGCTTTGGGAATGTGGACAAGACTTCCGTCATCTCGTTCCCTCGCTCCCCGCAACCGATGTAGATGACGACCTGCGCATCACACCATTTCGAAAGCTGTTGTTCGGTGACGGTATTGTGAAGGAATGTGGGCAGATTGCCCCCAAGGAAATTGTGTGATCCCGGGACAGTCAGATCGTAGACTAGGGAGGCTCCAGGATGATAGGAGGCCTCCACGATCCGGTCGGAAGCGAGCCCTTCGGTAACGTCGGGGATTGCGATTGGGTCGCCAGGCTTGAGCCGAATCGCAGGAACCTCTTCGACTCGATCTCTGACTCGGAAGAGTTTGTGGACCGGAGTGACGCTTAGGTGCCTGCGATTCTTGGTCCGGATTGAGACCAATCCCTCGGTTAGCCCCCGGTAGAGGTGGGTGGCCATCCGCGTGGTCACTCGTTGGCCCTCGAGCGAAAGGACCTCGATCGGCTCCGAAAGGCGAATCGTAGTTTCGTTCGGGTTCCGCGTCATGGTGCCTTTCGCCTCCGTGAAAAGGTCTTTGATGCGACGTCTGCCTCCCTCCACCGTGTGCACGAATGTGTCGCCGGTGACGCATTTTCCGGTCCCGAAACCTCCCGGAATTGCGGCGGTCCCACCCTTCGCGATCGGAAAGAGGAAATCAAGGACGCGCTGGCCTGTGACCAGGGGGATCGTCGGCATGAGCCGCTCTCGGACCGGACGGGCTCGGCGGACCGGCCACGTCTGGACGAGCTTCACCTGCTCTCCGTTGTCCAGCTGGACGACGACCTCGTCGACCTTGAACGTCCCTTCCTTGAGCTGGGCGACCTTCCCGCCGCGGAAGTTCGGCGGGACCATGATCCGATGCTCGACGTTCTTCGCTTCCTGAACGGTCCCGACGACCTCTCCCGGGGCGACGGCTTGGCCCTGTTTCACCTTTGGATTGAACCTCCACGACTTTTCCCGCGTGAGGCCGGGAGACTTCACGCCGCGCAGGATGAAATCGCCCATCACCTTCTGGAGGATCGGCAGCGGCGGTGTCCAGGACCGCTTCGCCCGGCTTCACCCCGCTCGTGTCCTCGTACACCTGGATGACCGTCTTGTCCCCCATGATCTGGATGACTTCTCCGAGGAGCTGCTCCTCTCCCACGAACTGGACGTCGTACATCCGCGGGCGGAGTCCCGTCGCAGTGACGACGGGTCCCGCGACCCGGAAGATCTCGCCGGTCGCTTTCCCCGCGACGCCCTTCTCCCTCTGCTTCACCGCCATGTTCCGTGCTCCATGATTATTCACTTGTAGAGGTCGACGCCGATCGCCCGCTTGATTTTTTCCCGCAGGTCCTCCTCCTCCCGTTTCCCGACCGCGATGACCACGGGTCGCGGGGTGGTCTCGAGCCGCTGTCGCAGACCGTGGCTCAGGGCGCTCATGTCGTCCGCGCTGAGGATCAGGATGCCGACGTCCGCGTCCTCGAGGACTTTCGCGACCTGCGCCTCCAACTGGTCTCGACCCACGCTGAAGGTCTTGCGGACCCCGGCGAGCTTGAATCCCTGGACGAATTCGTCCCGGCCCACGGCGGCGAGTTCCATCTCAGATCACCAGGAGCTCTCGGATGACTTCCGAGGACAAGCCGCTCTCCTTCCCCCGGGCGATGATCCGCAGGTTCTGGACCTCGCGGTCCTTCCGCACGATGTAATCCAGGATGACAAGGACGGATAGCGGGTACACGTGGGCGTACCGACCCGCCTCCAGGAGATGGAGCTTCTCGACTGATCGGACCAGCTGCCCGACGCCCAGCGCCTGCAGGTCCTTGAGCCGCGTGGAAAGGTCTTCCGTGAGCGCGTAGTCTCGGAGCCGAGCGGCCAGGGCGTTCACGTCCAAGGACACCATCTCGGCCAGCTCCCCTTTGGGGATTTCGAGGCCTCCCTCGACGAAAGCCTCGTACGATAGGGTCGCCTTCGAGGCCCAGAGGCGCAGGAGGGTCTTCAGATTCACG
>VBMC01000067.1 GCA_005879015.1 Methanobacteriota archaeon | reverse complement strand
TCAGGAGCTTCCAGGTGGCACGGAACTCTCGGAAGAGGGCGGCCCGTTCCGGACCGACCGCGGACTCGAAGGCGCGGAAGCGCTGCTCGATCTCCTTGCGGCGGCTCCGCAGGTACGCTTTGCCATCGCGGGTGATCCGATATGTCTTGCGGCGTTCCTCGCCGCTCACGGAGAGATACCCTTTCCGGAGGAGGGCCCTGAGCGCCGGATAGATGGCGCCTGCGCTCGGTTTGTAGAACCCGTGGTAGCGTTCCTCGATCGCTTTGATGATCTCGTACCCGTGCATCGGACGTTCCTCGAGCAGGTGAAGGACGAGGCCTTTGAAGTCGCCCTTCCCGAAGAAATGGAAGAATCCGCCGAACTTCTCCGGGGCACTCATGACGCCAGCTCTCGCCGCCGATACAAGAGGATGGCGAGGACGCCGCCGGCGATCGCGTATGCCGCGAAGACGAGCAGGGAGATCGCGGGGTCTGGGACGAAACCGACGGAGGTCGGGATGAACCACGGCTCGACGTTCGCGCGCGGGAGAATGCCCCCGATGATGCTGAAGATCAGGGTGAACAGGAAGAACGTCAGGACCGTCGCGGCGACCGTCCCCTTCAAGAGCGCGGACAGGAGGTACGCAACCCCGACGACCGCGGTCATGTACCCGAGCGTGTACACGTACGAGAGGCCGACGTCCCAGGTCAAGGACCCGGTGATGGCGAGGGCGGCGATCGCCGCGGCGCCGTAGTACAGCGACAGGACCGCGGTACAGACGAGCAGGCTGGCAGCGATCTTGCCGAGGACCAGGACCTCGCGCCGCACCGGGTTGGGGAACAGGAAGTAACCCGTCCGCTTCTCATGCTCCGACACGAGCGCGTCCGCCGCGAACAGGACTCCGCCGAGGACGACCAGGAGCCCCGAAAAGGTCGCGAACGTCGAGACGAACGCGTCCGGAGTGGAGGCGTACTTGATGCCGAGCGCGGGCGGCAATCCGACGAACAGGCCGACGATGAGCCCCAGCAGGATGAGCATGCCCAGGAGGCGGCGGCCCCTGATGTACTTGCGAATCTCGTAACTGGCGACGGTGACGATCTGGGCGAGCGGGCTGGGCGTCACAGGCGATCCGACTCCTGTATCCGGTCGAGGTAGAGTTGTTCCAGCGAGGACCCGAGAGGCCGGTATGTGATGACTTTCAGCCCGCGGCCGATCATCGCCTCAAGGACGCGCGCCTGTCCCTCTTCGCCTCCCGAGATCCGGAGATCGACCGTCGAGTCGCCGCTCGCCTTGACCTCCTCGACTCCCGGCAAAGTCGCAAGGGCCTCGAGGTCCTGCGGCGTCGCGGAGAGAAGGAACGTGGCCTGGATGAGCGATGTGTCCGCGCCCCGGGAAAGTTCCCGCACGGACCCGCGAATCAAGAGCTCCCCGTGGTTCAGGAGGGCGACGTCGTCGCACACTTCCTGGACCTCGCCGAGGAGGTGCGAGCTCATGAAGATCGTCCGGCCTTGGTCTTTCAACGACTTGATGACGTCACGGACTTCCGCCATGCCGCGTGGATCCAATCCGGATGTAGGCTCGTCGAGGATGAGCAAGTCCGGTTCGTTGAGGAGCGATTGAGCGATGGCCAGGCGCTGCTTCATCCCTTTCGAGAACTCCTGGATCCGATGGTCCGCCCAATCCGTGAGCTTGACTTCTTTGAGGACCGCTTCGCTGCGGTTGTGAAGATCCTTCGACGACATGCCGCGGAGCCGGCCGGCATAGGCGAGGGTTTCCACGGGCGACAGGTAGCCGTAGAATTCCGGGGTCTCGATGACCGCACCGATTCGAGCGAGGGCGCGGGTCGGCTCCCGCCGCACATCGATGCCGAAGAGGGAGGCCCGACCGCGGGACGGCCGGATGAGGTTGGTCATGATCTTGATGGTCGTGGACTTGCCCGCTCCATTCGGACCGAGGAAGCCAAGGGAGGTCCCCTGCGCGACCGTCAGGTCGAGGGCCTTGAGGGCGGTGAAGTGACCGTACTCCTTGCCGAGGCCCTCGAGGTGGACAGGGGCATCGCGTGTGATTGACTGTTCGACGACGGCTTCCATGAAATCGCGATATATCGCGATATACTTAAGAGTTTGGTCAAAATCCCGGCACGCCTCGACTCCCGGCGCGTTTCGAGCACGGCCGGTGCGACGCGTGGCCGGAGCGCTTAAGCCTCGGGAAAAGGTGTCGCACCTATGGTCAAGATCATCTCGCCGGTGACCCAGCGCCAAGTGGAGGCAGAGCAAGTCGATTTTGAGTCGAAGGCCGAACCGTGGTCCAGTTACGAATTGACCGATGGCACGATCTTGAAGGTACGGGTCATCCTTACCGGGGTCCTGCGAATCGAGGGTGAATACGACCAGAGCGGCAATCCCATCTATGTCGTGTCGAGCCAGAATGTGGTCCAGGCCAACGCGCCGAAGAAGATCCGCGGCACGCCGACGGTTGGTTCCATGCCTCCCACTCGACCATCTGGCGGCGGGCCCGAAGTTCGATGACGTCTCATTTGTGACGCGGGCTCGGACCAACGCCTTATAAAGAGTTCCTCATTTGAAGTCCGACATCCGCTCGGGAGATGAACCGCCGAGCTCTACTTCCTGCCATGGACGACGTGAAAACGGCGAACTTCGATTCGATAGTCGCAAAGGAAGGCGCTACGGCGTCGCCTAGGACCGGGCGAGCGATTCGATTCTTCTTGCTCTTCGAGGCCGCCACCTACCTGGGTGCCGCGTTGTCTCATTTCGGGATCTTCGTCGGTGGGTACGAGCATCGCGCGGCGGGCACGGCCGAAAGCGTGATCGCGACAGTACTCCTCGCTGGTTTGGCAGCGACTTGGACAGCGCCCGCGTTCACCCGAGGAACCGGACTGGCCGCCCAGACGCTCGCTTTGTTAGGCACGCTCGTAGGACTGTTCACGATTGCCATCGGCGTTGGACCTCGGACGGTCCCCGACCTTGCATACCATGTGTCGATCGTCGGCGTGCTGATCTGGGGCCTCGTCGTCGCCAAGCGAACGCCTTCGGGGGCGAGGCCGTCGGCATGAGCGCTCTGGACCACAAGGTCGCGCTGGTGACCGGGAGTTCCCGTGGCATCGGTGCGGCGATCGCCCACGTGTTCGCCCAGAACGGTGCGCAGGTCGCGGTCCACGGCCGGGACGTCGCGGCCTTGTCCGCCGTGCGGGAGTCGATTGAGCGATCCGGGGGACGGGCGATTCAGGTCCTCGCCGACACGACCAAGTTCGATGAGATCGAGGCCATGCGCCGCCAGATCGAACGAGAGCTTGGGCCGATCGAGATCCTGGTCGCCAATGCGGGCGGTAGCTATTCCCCGCCCGGTCCGCTCGAGGACACGACCGAGGAAGGGTGGCGTGCATCCGTCGAAGGCAACCTCACCGCGACGTTCCTCACGATCAAGAGCATCTTGCCCGGTATGAAGGAGCGGAAGGCCGGCAACATCATCACGATCTCCTCGTCGGCCGGCCGCCGACCCCATCCCCGGTCTCCGATCCCGTATGCTGCGGCGAAAGCAGGCATCCAAATCCTCACGCAAGACTTGGCGGCCCAGGTCGGTCCCTTTGGGATCCGCGTGAATTGCATCGCCCCCGAGACGATCCTCACGGACCGCAACAAGGAGCGCATCCCCGAAGCGCAACGACAGATGTTGATCGATGCACACCCGATCCGAAGACTCGGAATGCCCGAGGACGTTGCACGCGCGGCACTCTTCCTCGCCTCGGACGAAGCGGGTTGGATCACCGGAATCGTACTCGACGTGGCCGGCGGTGCCACCATGGGGTAGGTCGTTCGAATTGTCCCTGTCGAGGACGGGATGGCCTCTCTTAAAGAGACCCACATCCGAAGTCTCGCGTCCGCACGTGGCATGAACGTCCGTTCCCTCTCCAACGACAACAAGGAGGCGGAATCGATGACAAAGGCAACAACGTTGGTGGAAGACGATTTGGCGAAGCTCGGAGAGAACCTGCGCAGGGCAGAATTGCTTGGCGACGTCGTCGTCCTGGGCGATGTCCTGGCTTCGGACTTTCGAGGCATCGGTCCTCGGGGGTTCATCCTGACAAAAGAGGACTGGCTTGCGAAGCACCGGACGGGCGATCTGAAGTACGAGGCGTTCGAACGGCGTGAGATCACGGTGCGGACGTACGGGGACGCGGCGATCATGACGAGCCGGGAGTCCGCGAAGGCCTTCTACAAGGGCCGCGAGGTCCCCGGGGGAGACTACCGCGCGACCCATGTCTTCGTGCGACAGGAAGGCGGCTGGCGTTTGGCCGGCATCCAACTAAGCCCGATCCTACCCGGGATCTGACCGCGCATTCGCGAGATGCGCTGGTTCGCTTTCGGGAGTTCGGCAGCACCAAGGGCGATCAGTGCTTCTTTTTCACGAGGCGGTGCACGCCGGTGCGCCCCGCCGCCTCTCCGATGACGAGGGCGTGGTTCGTGAGGTATTCCGAGAGTCTCACGACTTCGACGACGGCCTTGCTGTGACCGTTCGGTCGCTCGATCGGACGCACCCAAGGGACTTCGATTCCCTCCGCGAGCAACCGGGCTCTCTCGGGATCCGCCTTCGCGACGGCCATCACATAGCTGGCGACGTAGTCAGCTGACGTCCTCAGGGCCCGCTCCACGAGTCGGTCGGAGCCGATGTCCTCGGGGCGGAAGGCGCGCAGCTCCAGGATGTCCCCCGGTTTCCTCGCCTCGACGATCTGACCGGCCAGTGCCGCGAGCCTCGGCATTTCGGCCGCTCCCGCCCGCTCATGGTCCTTGTCAGGAGTGTCGCTTGTTGCCGGGGAACCTGCCTGTTGATTCGATTTCACGCTTCTATGACGATTTTGCAGTTATAAGTAATTTCCGTGATTACTACCCGAAATTGCCTAAATAGTCTTTGGTGGCTCCCGCGGGAGTGGATACGGCGTCGAACACCTCACGAAAAGTCCAACTGATTAAGAAGCGCGGTCAGCCTCTCCGGAGGATCGGATTCCGGATCCTCGGTCTGGGAGCCGCAGTCAGCCTCGGTATCGACCTCGTCACTTGGCTCCTGACCAGGGAAGGAAATCCCGTCCGGATCGCTCTCGGGCTCGTGCTCCTTGGCGGTGCGGTCGTCGTGATCGGTATTGGCCTCCTGATTGATCAGTACGACAAGAGGAAGCTAGGGATCTGAGAGGCGGTCGGATGACCAAGTACGGCGATTTTTGGGTGAAGGTGCCGAAGCGGTTCCAGACCGCCCTGAGGAGATGTCGCACGGATCAATTCCTGGTACGTTCGGGTGGGATTGCGGATGAGTTTCACAAGAGCGTTCGCGCATATGACGGCTCAAGCGACGATCAATTCCGGGAGGCCTACGTGAGGGCCACCGAAGCCATGGCACCTCGTCTGCTCGTACCGTTCGCCTCCATGAAGCCGACCGATGCCGCCTATCGGGATCACGTGGAGTTCTTTCAGAGGCACCTCGAATGCTTGAGGGCGTTCGGATTGTCGGACGGGGAGATCGTGGACGCGGTGGCGGCGCAGGTCTGCGTGGTCCTGCAGGCTCGCGGAGCCGCCCCATGATTCGGTAGAGCGGGATGTTGCCCACCCGCTCGATCGACGGAAGGCAATCTTCTTGACGTTCGTTGTCGTTCGACTGACACAGCATCTCAGGGGTGAGACGCCGTTGGCGCACGTTCGAGATTGGGAAGGGATGCGGGCCATGTCCGAACGACTCCTCGAGGAACGGACGGGGAAGGGTGTCGCGACCTGGAATCGACGGATCAAGAAGGAGGGGTTGGACGACGAAACGAGTCTCCGTGCGTGGCTGACGAAACACGGGGTGATTGGATACGCCCAGACGCTCCTCGTCATGGAGCGGTTCGGCTACCCGGATTTCATGACCGCCACCGCGGATGAACTCATCGACGGGCAGTACGCGGATCGTCCGCATCTTCGCCCCATCCTCGATGCCGTGGTCAAGGCAGCAGTGGGCCTCGGGGACGTCGCGATTCAGGCCCGAAAGACCTACGTGTCACTCGTGTCGCCTCGGAGGACCTTCGCCCGCGTGCAACCGACGACGAAGGACAGGGTCGATCTCGCTCTCCGGCTCGATGGAGAGAAGCCTGGCGGACGGCTCCAGCCCTCGAAGATCCACGAGACGATGCCCGTCCAGATCGGCCTTACTTCACCGAAGGAAGTCGACGCGGAAGCCGTGCGTTGGCTACGACGCGCTTATCGTGAGAGCGCCTGAGGCGGTCTCGCGGGTTGAGCAATCTCTATAGGAATCGCTATGGTTCCACTGGTAAGAGGCGATCCTAAAGCATATTCGGTCCGGGAGGTCCTCCACGGCCGAAGTCGACAGTGTCTCGCCGTCGGCGTCGGAGAGCGGACGACGCTAGAAGGCCCGATCCTTTACATACGAGTCACGAATGGGGGGCGCATGAGCGCTGTCCTGCTTCAGACGACGATGGGCGACGTGAAGATCGAGCTCCTCGACGACACGATGCCGATCACCACCGGAAACTTCCGCAAGCTCGTGGAGAAAGGATTCTACAACGGGACCATCTTTCACCGGGTGATCCCAAACTTCATGATCCAAGGCGGGGACCCCGAGGGCACCGGGTTTGGCGGACCTGGATATACGATCAAGGACGAGCTCCCCGCAAACAACCGCAATGCGAGGGGCACGCTCTCGATGGCGAACGCGGGTCCGAACACCGGCGGGAGCCAGTTCTTCATCAACGTCGTGGACAATCGCGGTCTCGACCGGAAGCATCCCGTCTTCGGGCGGGTCGTATCCGGCATGGAAGTCGTCGACGCCATCACCCGGACGCCGACCGACAGCCAAGACCGCCCGCGGACGAAGGTCACGATTCAGAAGGCGACCGTTGTCCCGTGAGGTGGTCCCTGTCTACACCTTCGTGGCTCGCGTCATCAGGAAGTCTTGGCGGACGAGGTTGCCGTCGAAGTACTGACTGACGAGCTCGTCGTACTGATGCCGGAACTGTGCCAGACGCGCGGGATCGTCCTTCAGGGTTTGCAGCAGGCGGACGATGGGCCCGCCCGTTTGCTCGAGGAGGTGGCGGTAGTGCTGGGGACTCAGGGCCGGCGTGACCTGGAAAGCACGGTCGAACGTCACATCGCGGACGGAGGTCCCCAGACGCTGCAGGACGATGTTCGGATCTCCCCATTGGTGGGGTGGAGCCGGTTTCGGATCGGCCGGTGGCATGTAAGATGCCGTGAGGGCGAACATCCGACCGATGAACAGCTCCGGAGGCCACGTGTTGAAGGCGATACGTCCTCCCGATTTCAGGACCCGCAGCATTTCCTTGATGGCGACTTCCGGACGCGGGGCGAAGATGTGGGCGAATTGGCTCAGCACGACATCGAATTCGCCATCGCGGAAGGGAAGACTCTCCACATCGCCCTGCTTCCAGCTGATGTCGTCCAGTTCGGCGATCGCGGCATTCTCCTTGGCGACCGTGAGGAGTTCCGGGGTCAGGTCGAAGCCGGTCACAACGGCCCCCGCCCGACGTGCGGTGATTGCCACCACGCCCGTTCCGCATCCGACGTCGAGCACCTTCTGATTCGGCCGGACTCCCGCGAAGTGCACGAGCTTCGCGGCGCTCGAGGTCGTCGTCATGGCGAGCGGCGCGAACGTCTTCCAGTTCTCCCGCTGGCTCGCTTTGAATGCCTGGAACGGATCGGAGGTCATGTTGCTCGAGGCTGGGAGCGAGTCCCGGTTGATAACGCTTCGGCCGAATTCGAGATCAGGATGGATCGCTCACGAGATTTCGATATCTCCTTCCGTGATGGTGCCCGACACCGTCAACCCGGTCGACAGCTGGATCGCGAACGTGTCCTTTCCGACTCCCGGGTTCGCCACGTCTTGCATGACAATCCGGAATCCGGCAAAACCGCCCGCCACGAAGCCCGTCCCTTCGATCGTGGCCGTGGAGCCATCGAAGACGACGGATTGCAGATACGAGGACTCGA
>VBMC01000281.1 GCA_005879015.1 Methanobacteriota archaeon | reverse complement strand
TTGTTGTATGACGGGAAAACTACAATAAATCTTGCTAACGCGGTCTGAAGAAAGATGGTATTTACCATCTTTCATATCACATCCCATGGAGGGATTTGTAGGCCAATGTAGGACGCGTGCCCAAAAGTTCATGACCGGGCGCGCGTTGCTTGCGGCAGACAATCTCCTCGCTCGAATGGCACGCACTTGGAAACTCCGCGTCCGGCTCAACGGTTCCGAGCACGCCCTGTTGATCGAGTACCAGCGCGACAACGGCTTCGAGACGAAATCGGCGGCCGTCCGCGACATGATCCGCCGCCAAGCCCGCTATTCGCGCTGGAAACTATCTAGACGGGGAAAAGAAGCGAGGACCGAGGTGGAGTTGCGGACGATTGCCCGCGAGATTTTGCGCGAGCACCCCGAGGCCTCAAGGGCATCTCTGGGATACAACATGATGAAACGGGCGGGGAAGATCGTCGACGCCGAACTGATCAAACGCATCGCCAACGAGATGGTGGGGTCACGTTAGGCCATCGTAGACCACCAACGTTCGCTTCCCGACGCCTGCGACGACCCGAGAGGATCTGAATTGGCCGTGGTGACAGACGGACCGCCGACTGTCATCGAGACTGTAGACCGCGTGGCTGCCATATTGAAGTAAGGCGGGCCTCTTCCGAGAGCGGTCTTTGTCGTGGTCCGCGTTGTGTACCGCTCGCCCGGCTATGCCCGAGTCGGAATTCTCATTCTGTTGCTCTTTTGGGCCGTGCTGTTCGGGTATCTCCAAGCCTACACGAATCCACCTGAACTAGCAACGGTCCTCCTCCTGCTTCCATTCCTCGCGCTTGCTTGGACGCTCTCCCTCATTTCGCGGGAAACGATTTGGGAAACGGACGACTCGGGCATCCGAAAGACTTTTGGGCGCAAGACGACCGCCAGCACCGCCTGGAAGGACGTGGGAGAGTTGTTCGTCAAGGCAGGACCGCGAACCACCAATGCATCAATGCTAGTTGTCGGAAGAGACGGATCGCGGAAGATGAAAATCGTTGCGGGAGCCGGACTCGATCTGCCGGGGCTCCGCACTCTATATCAGTCCGCTTGCGCTTATCTTCGCGTCCTTCGCGTCGAGGGCAAAAACCCATTTGGCTGGCCTAACACGCTTCCTCTTGCCGGCACGGTGGAGACACGGAGTGTGAAGCCTAATTGGCTGGCCCACGTTGGCATTGCGCTTTCAACGTCCGGAATTACGACCCTGCTGGGCGCAATGCAGCAGGGATCGATGGTCACAAGCTGGCTGGGCGCCGCTATCACGCTCGCGGGGATCGCGATGATGGTCTTGGCGTTACGATCAATCGCGGACTCAGCGTGGGGAACCCGTCGACCTGTCCTAGCTGGATCCAGTGGAGCCTGTCCTGCCCATCCACGCTGGGGGCGCACTCGGTCCAATTAGCGGTCCAATTTCCAGTGGCGTCTCAGGCCCGCCTCGAATCTTCCGGCGGGCGTGATTTTCTCGAGGAAGAGATACCGGCTCTCCTTCCCGACCGGATACCGGAGGCGGGGCGACGGGCTCTCGACGATGCCCACGATCGTTTCGGCGACGATCCGGGGATCGGCCCCGTCGTCGATGTGTTCCTGCAACCGACCGACGGCTCGTTCCTCGGCGCCCGCGTATGCGTCCAAAGGGTTCGCCGCCCGCTTCCGCGCATTCCCGAGGTTCGTCTTGAAGAAGCCGGGCTCCACGACGGACACGTGGATGTTGAACCTCGCGACCTCGAGGCGCAGGGCCCGGGAATAGGCGAGCAGGGCGGCCTTCGCCGCGGCGTAGAAGCCCTCGAACGGGACGGGGATCGCACCCGCGATCGAGCCGACGTTCACGATGCATCCGCGTTGGCGTTGTCGCATCGACGGCAGGACCGCTCGCGTCATCCGCACGGCGCCGAAGAAATTCGTCTCGAAGTGGGCCTTGGCTTCCTCCGTCGACGTCTCCTCGATCGATCCAGTGAGGACTTGGCCCGCATTGTTCACCAACACGTCGACGGCTCCGGCCCTCTCTTGGATCGTCTTGACACATCGATAGACGGACACATCGGAATCGACGTTCAGTTCGAGCATCTCGAATCCGTCCCCTCGATCGGCTCGCGGGGTCCGACTCGTCCCGAAGACGCGGAATCCGCGGGCCGCGAGGAGCGAAGCCGTCGCCTTCCCGAACCCCGACGAGGCACCGGTGACCACGGCGACTCGCTTGTCCGGCTCCATCGGTTCCCGCACATGGAGCTCTCCCTTTAAGGTTGCCCTCTCAGAGCCTGGAGGGCGGCGGTCGCGGTAGCGCACGGGAGGCGGACCGAGTCGTGCCTTCGATTTGAGGAACGAGGTCAAGTCCCGCTCGAAGATCACCGCCTCACCGCCTTTGGAACGAAC
>VBMC01000066.1 GCA_005879015.1 Methanobacteriota archaeon | reverse complement strand
CCCATGGGTGGCTCGTAGACCGGTTCGACTATCTCGCCTCCGGCGTGCTGATCATCATGATCGGCGTGGGCCTGGCGTTCGCATTCCAACAGACCACGACTACCGTGATCACGAAGCGCTACTACGCCGCCGACACTTTGGTGGGGAAGGTGGGCCGGGCGGTCGTCTCGATGAAAGCCACCGGCAAGGGTGTTGTCCAGGTCGAACATGAGTCGTGGAGCGCGGTCGCGGAGGAGGACATCGCCCGGGGCGATCCCATCATCGTCACCGCGGTCGACACGGACAAGGTGACCTTGAAGGTCCGGAATGAACGCGCCTGAGCGAAGGACCGCTCACGGGGACGCAGGCGGTGCCGCCGAGGGCTCATTCGAGCCCGTGGACGTCGACGCGGGTGCCGGCGCGACTGTGACCTGGATCTTGCCGTCCCCGTAACCGGTGACGAGGATGAGAGACCCTTTCGGGATGAATTGATCCGACTGGGCCGTCCATTCCTCGGCTCCGACGTTCGCGACCCCGTCCTTGCCGGGTACGAGGTCGGTGCTCGCACGTCCGGTCATGTTCACGATCTTGCCCGGGTCGATCAACTTCGGTTGCGCCGCCAGGGCATGGCGGATCCGCGTGAGGTAGAGGAACGCGACGACGAGGAGCGCGCCCGTGCCGCCCAGGAGGACGTACTGCGTGATCCCATACGGCGAAGGCGAATACGGCACGTTGTACGCCAGGAGGTAGGTGCCGGCCAGACCGAGGGCGATGCCGGTGACCGCGAAGAACCCATGGCCAGCCTTCACCTCGAGGATCACGAGGGCCGCCGCGATGATCAGCATTAAGATGCCGACGACCGACGCCCCAATGATCTGCGCCCCCAGGAATCCGAGTGCGATGAAGATCACCGCCACGACGCTCAAGAAGAGGGTTCGATGGAACAAATCGAGGACGAGGGAAATGATCCCAACGAGGATGAAGAGGCCGTCCACCGTGGGATCGCTGATGAAGCTGAGGAATCGGTCGTACAACGGCTCATCGAATCGGTTGACCGTCGCGGTCCCGAGGCCCACGGCGGTCAGGAAGGCGTCCAGGGTCTCGCGGGTCCCGTTGACCAGGCCTGCCGCCACCGCCTGGCGCGCTGAAAAGGCCGTGTTGTTCTGGGCCATGTCCACTGCCGCGGTGACATTGTATCCGTTCTTCTCGGCGAGGGACCGTATGTACGCCACCATCGCGTTCTGCACATGCTGCTGCTCGGACGGATCACCGCCGACGACAAAAGGCGTCGAAGGCCCGATGATCGAACCGCTGCCCATGTAGATCGCGTTCGTGGCAAGCGCGATATAACTACCCGCGGACGCGGCAAACGCGACCGGTGGCACGTATGTGTAAACGGCGAGACTGTGATTCTGGACGTCCTGGATCGAACTTACGATTTGCTTCATGTTCGCCAAGAGCCCCCCAGGCGTATCCATCACGATGACGAGATCCTGATTGGAGGCGATGGCGGCGTCTGCCGCCCGATGGACGTAGTCGGCGGCCCCGGGATCGACTTGGATATCGAAGGTGATTAGGAGTGCGCCTGCAGGACTCGCAAGAGGGCGCGGCGAGGTCGCGGACGCGGCTCCCGTCAAGAGGGGCAGCACGGTCATCGAGACGGCCAGAAGGCCCCACAACGCCGACCCAAGCACCCGACGCACGAATCCACTAGGTCTGCCTGTGTAGAAAACGGTTTGGATGGCACTCCCGGTCTCGTCGGGTTTTCTACGTGCGGCGAACCCTCTCGCGGATTTTCTGAATGGCGTGCCCGGTTCGTTCCACCGCCTTGGTGACGGCGGGACGGACGACCGCGACTGTCTTGTCGCGAACCAATCGAGCGGCTTCGACGGTCTCCTCGGCTACCGGTTGGACGGCATTCGCGATCTCATTCGCCGCTCGGACGGTGGTGTCGGCGAAGGGTTGCAACGCTTTGCCAATCTCGTCCGCCGCGGGCCGCAAGGCATTCGCGATCCGTTCGATCGCAGGCTGCACCTCGTTCGACGCCCGGTCCAATGCCGCGACGCTCGCCCCGATGGCCTTCCCGGCCGCCGTTCGGGCCTGCGAGACCAGACGGTCCATCTCGCCCCGAGGGGCGCCACATACCGGACAATACCTTTGGCCCGGCGGAAATTCGGAGCCGCATTTGACGCAGTTCATTTCCATTACCGAGAATACAATGAGCTCATCGTTCAAATTTATTTCGCTTCGAAATCACATCCGGTGCCGAGGACTCACTTCGAACTCGGCGACCGCGTGCACGATGCCGGGCGCGTACGATTTCACGATTCGCGTGTGCATCTGCGTCACATTCCGCCAGTTCGCTCGGGTGGCCGCCGCGAGACGTCGGGCCAGTGCATCCGGAAACTGCTCCTTCGGACACAGCTCATGATACACGATTGTCCCCCTCGTCCGGAGCACCGCGAAGGCCACGTCGAGGTATTCGCGGGCATCGAAGTGGCCCATGATTACCCAGTCCGCCACGCCGCGAGGCATGACGTCGCGGCAATCCCCCAGGAGGGGGACCACGTTCGTCGCCCGATTCAGTCGAATGTTCCGGACCAGGTATTGAAAGCTGATCGGATTCAGTTCACACGCGTACACGATCTCGGGGTGAGAGCGCAATGCAAGGGGTAATGTGAAGTAGCCAATCCCCGCGAACAGGTCAGCCACGACGGCTCCAGGCCGGACGCGATTCGTGATCGCGAGTCGTTCTTTGATGTTACCCGGCGAAAGCATCACACGCGCGACGTCGAAGGCATAGCGAACCCCGCCCTCCAGATACACGGTCTCGGTCCCGTCTCCCCAGAGCACCTCAAAGTCGGGAAGGCGCAGGGGCCCGTGGATACCGGAAATGTCTTGCACCACGGTTCGCGCCCCGAGGACAGATCCGTAGATCTCGGCCATCGCACGAGCGTGCGCCTGCGCCCCCGGGAGAATTCGGAGGATTACGACATCGCCGAGCCGCTTCCAGCGTCGCGGCGCGATCGCTAAGGGAATTCCCGCCGCTCGCAACCGCTCGTCGAGACGGTCTCGCGGATTTCGCGCCGGCGACCGGCTGGGCAAACGTTCGTCGGTCTTCCATCGCGCGCCATGGCGTGCCAAGGGGATAGGCGGCTCACCCACGACCGGGATGAGGATCTCTCGGCCGCTTTTCGTGATCTTCCGCGTTTCATCAACGAGTTGGAGGGCCATCAATTCCTGGAGGAGATCCTCCGCGCGCTCCCTCGCGACCGCGAGGACCGGCATGCGTCTCGCGAACGGAATCGCGGGTTTCACTCTTTTGCTCGATATACTCCGCGATATGTATATGAGGGGCGACCAACTTCGGCGCGTAACATGCGGGCCCCGGCCCTGGCCCTTTCGCTCCTCTTCATCGCCATGCTCCTTGTGCCCGCAGCGATGGCCGAGGACTTCGCCGCCGTCGGCAAGGTGAACAAACTCATCAGCGTTCAGGAGACGCCTGAGCTCGCCCCGGGCGAAAGCGGTCGTTTCGTGTTCTACTTCAACTCGACGTACACGGAGCCGATGCGAAATGTGCGGCTCAATGCGAGCATCTACCGGTACGCGACCATCGACGAGAGCGTGCCCGTCGATTCCGCGTGGCCGTACGCGTACCCGCGGATCGCCGAAACGGGAACGAAGGAATGGGTGTGGACCAATGCGACCGTCGCGAATGCCTCCTCCCGCTCGCTGAGTTTCACCGTCCTCACGGCTCCCGACAGCCACGACATGCCGCACGGCTCTATTTTCTCCCAGTCCAGCTATTTCGTGCGGTTCTGGCTCGAGTTCGATGGGAACGTGACCGGAAACCTGTTCCGGATGGTGTCCCCGGGGTTCTTCACGCGGGCGCAATGGCTTGCCGCCACGATCCCCGAGGCCGATCCGTGCAACCTTCCGAATTGCCGCGGTCACCTGAACGTCACGATGCTCGCGGGTTTCCTTGGCGTGTCCCGCGTTGACGGAATCATCCCCGACTCCGCCTTCGGCGTGAAGGAACCGATCCCCCGCTGGCCGTTCTACCTCCTGATCGCCCTCGTCGTCTTCTTCCTCCTCCTCGCGTTCCTCTTCTGGGTCGAGGAGAACCCGGGGACCTTCCCGCGCGTCGAAACGTGGTGGGCGCGGACCCGCGGGCGGCTGGCCCGGACGATCGCGCCCCTCCGGCCCCAGCGGCGACCCAAGGCGTGACGGGAAAGGTTTTTAGTCGGACCTCACTTGGTCGCAAGCGTGGCGGAGGTCGCCTTTCCCCGCGCGATCGCGTTCTGGTTCTACGCGCTCAGCTTCGCCGGCGGCATCCTGTTCTACCTGATCTGGGGCGCCACGTACGGATCGTGGAACCTCCTCCGCCCGGAATGGGTCGGCGCCTACGCTGTCACGACCGTGCTTGTCGGTTTCGGAATCGTCGGGATGCTCCTCTATCGGAAGTAGGCCCCGCAGGATCCTCGACGAATCGCCCGCTGAGACGGAACCGTCTTAATAGGCCTTTGCAGCGTACAGGACCTGTTTCGTCGGCTCGCCGGAGACGATACACGTTCCTTCGAATGGCTCCGGATAGAACGGCGTCCCTAGCACGTTCATCCCCGTCTTCTCGGTGATCGCTTTCCCGCAAGAATCCTTCCCACACCAACCCATCCGGTTGAAGCCGTCGCGGGCGTCCGCCAAGGAAGTGATCGTGAACGTGTTGTCTTTCATGAGTTTCTCCGCGCGGTCCCACATCGCGATCTGCATGAGGTCGAGGACGGAACGGAGACGATCCGGGAGGCCTTCGCGCGGCAACTCCCGCTTCTCGCCGGTATCCCGGCGGACGGCGGTGATGACGTTCTTCGCCAGGTCGCGGGGCCCCAGTTCGACCCGGAGAGGGACGCCTCGGGCCTCCCATTCGTAGTACTTCTCCCCCGGTCGGATATCGCGATCGTCCAGCCTCACTCGCATCCGTTCACGGAGCTCGAGGAATAAGCGTTGGGCCTCCAGGAGCATCTCTTCCTGACGACCTTTCTCGAGGATCGGGACGACGACGGCCTGCACGGGAGCCGCCGCCGGCGGGAGGACGAGGCCCTTCTCGTCGCCGTGGATCGAGATCAACGCGCCGAGGAGCCGCTCGCTCATCCCGTCCGTCGTCTGGTGGACGAACCGGTGCTCGCCTTTCTCCGTCTCATAGGTGACGTCGTACACCTTCGCGAAATTGTCGCGGTAGTGGTGGAACGTCGCGAGCTGGGCGGCCCTCCCGGACGGCAAGAGGGTGTCCGCCCCCAAACTGTAATGGGCACCGGGGAACTTGTCCCAGTCCGGCCGCCGCGAGATCAGGTACGGAAGGGCCAGGAGTCGCATGATCCGCTCGTTCATCTGGAGGTCCTCGCGGATCTGTTGCTCGGCGTCCTCGAAGCTGGCGTGGGCCGTGTGCGCCTCGAAGAAATGGATCTCCCGAACGCGCATGAAGCTCCGGGTCATCTTCGTCTCGTACCGGAAGACGGGGACGATCTGGTACACCTTGAGTGGGAGGTCCGCATGGCTGCGGATCCACAGCTTGAACATGGGGTACATGGCGGTCTCCGACGTGGGGCGGAGCACGAGCTTCACGTCGAGCTCGTTCAGGCCGCCGTGCGTGACCCAGAAGACGTCGCCCTCGAATCCCTTGACGTGCTCCGCCTCCTTTTGGAACTCCGTCTCCGGGATCAGGACGGGAAAGTTCACCTCGCCGTGGCCGGTCGAATCGAACTCCTCCCGGATCGCCTGGTCGATCAACTTCATGATCGCCCAGCCATACGGCCGCCAGACGTTCATCCCTTTGATCGGGTAGCGCTTGTCGCTGAGCTCCGCGCGGTCGATGACGCCGTTATACCACTCGCTGAACTCCTCGTCCTTCCGCATGGGATGACGGGGCCAAGGAACGATGGCGATAATATGGTTACGGTGGCGGCGCATTTTCTTCCGTGAATTTGTAGCCGCAGAAGAAGCAGGTCACGTCCTCGACCTTGACAGCGGTGTGACATCGCGGGCAGACTTTCTTGTCCCCGCCGGCCAGCACGGCGCCGATCGGAGGCGCGATCGGCAGGGGGGCCGCGGGCGCCGCGGGAGGCTTCGCCGGAGGGGGAGACTTCGAGGCTTGATCATGCTTCCGAGCCCGACGGTATCCAAAGAGGACGAAGACGATGAGGACGACGGCGATCAGGATCGCGGCGATGAGGGCGATCGGGGATTGTCGGGTCAAGGAGAACGTCGTGGACGCCGTCGTGTGGGCGCCGAACGGATCCTGGACATCGACTCGAAAGACCAGATCGGTCGCCACGATGTCCCGCGTTGTCCATGTGACCGACGTCACGCCGGTTTGGTCCACGACCAGGGGGATCGTCCCATTCCCGATCGTCACATTCGCCCAGACATGGAGGTAGACGTTGAGGAACACATCGTCCGACATCGTCCAGGTGAACGTCACCGTGGTGCCGGCAGGCATCTGTTGGCCAGGGGACGGGACGGTGATCGCGACGGTCGGACGCCCGTTCGCTGATGTCCCCGGCTCCATTGCGAGGGAGAAATCTCGCGGGTCATTCGTGTCCGTGCAACTCCCGTCCCGTTGGAGGATTTGTCCGGGACCGGGGGCCGACGCATCGCCTAGGATCGTATTGCCAGGTTCCCAGGACAGTGTGCCGTTGCGCGTGGCGTTGAATTCAACGCGGTCCACGACGATGTCCTGTCCACCCGCGCTGGCGGCGCCGCCCTTGGGATTCCGATACACCAGCTTCAACGCGTCCCCGGTCGGCGTGAGCCAGGAGGGCGATGAGAGGTTCACGCGCACGGAGGAGATGGAGGCGGCCACCCCGGTCAGGCTGAGACTTCCGCCATGGTAGGAACCCGGTGCGTCGCGCTCCAGATAGTAGTCTGCAAGGGACACCGGGGAACCCGTCGGGTTGCACACGAAGGCATATTGATTCCCGCCCTGTGCGGGTAGGGTGACAATGCCCGCGATCTTCACCGGTTCGGGCGTCGAAGAAGCGGCGCCCAGGTGGAGATCTTGGATCGTTACATTTCCGGGAGACCAGACGAACGATTCCTGGAATACGCCAGTGGCGCTGGTAAAATCGCCCGCAGCGTAGACCACCAGGTCTCCCAAATTCGCTCCTTCCTGGACGGAGGGCGTATCGGAGGCGTTCGCGGGCGTCTTCGAATTTCCCACCGTGAGAATGGCGAACGATCCGATTCCGTTCTGGACCGCCATGGAGTCCCTCGGGAATCGCCCCGTCGTATAGTTGACGCCGTCAACGAACGTACGAATCGGCGTCCCCGCAGGGAGCGGAGAACCCGATTGGTCGAGGGCATGGCCTTGCGTCCGCATCGCGATCGGAGGAGGCGCGATCACAGACCCGGTCCCGAGGAGGAGGACGAGCGGCAGTTCGAGCAAAAGCAGGCACACGATCGTCGGTGCGCGCCCTCGCATTGCTCGCCTCTCCGAAGAACCCGA
>VBMC01000276.1 GCA_005879015.1 Methanobacteriota archaeon | reverse complement strand
GACAAAGGCCTTTCCACCTCGATCGGCTGGAGGAACAAGGACGCCTACGGGCGCCAGATCCCGCACAAGTCGCGGGCTCAGATCTACCGCCTCCGAAAGTGGCAGCACCGGATCCGGACGTCGAAGAGCGGGGAGCGATCCCTGGCCCAGGGGCTGACGGAGATCAACACGATGGCCTCCAAGATGGGGCTTCCCCGGCACGTGAGGGAGAGCGCCGCGGTCCTGTACCGCCGGGCCTCGACGAAGAACCTGGTCCGCGGCCGTTCCATCGACGAGGTCGTCGCCGCGACCCTCTATGCGTCGTGCCGGCAGTGCGGCGTTCCGCGGACCCTCGACGAGATCGCGTCCAAATCGAGCGTCGACCGCAAATCGATCGGCCGGACCTACCGGACGCTGGTTCGAGAGCTCGGCCTGAAGCTGCTGCCGCAGAGTCCGCGGGACTACATCGCGCGCTTCTGCAACCGCCTCGAACTCGACATGGACGTGCAGCGGAAGGCGAAGGAGATCCTGGACAAGGTGGAGAAAGACGAACTCGCCTCCGGCGTCGCCCCGAGCGGCGTCGCGGCCGCGACGATCTACATCGCCGCGATCCTGTCGAGCAAGCCGTGCACCCAGAAGGAGGTCGCGGAAGTCGCCGGGGTCACAGAGGTCACGATCCGGAATCGGTACAAGCGGATCTCCGTCGCGATCGGCATGGTGAAGTGAAGCCCGCAATCTTTAAGCGAGAGGGGCTTTTCCCAGGACATCCTGCGGTGAGCTGGTGGCCTCGGACACGATTGAGAAGGGAGACATCGTCTGGCTCGAGTACGACGCCTGGACGGTGAACCCGAACGGGACGCAGACCCTCTTCGACACGACGCATGACGAAGTCGCGAAGAAAGAGGGCAAGTTCGAAGAGAAGAAGGTCTACATCGAGAGCCCGGTCGTCGTCGGGAAGGGTCGGCTCTTCGAAGGACTCGACGCCGCCCTCATCGGAGCGAAGATCGGCGAGAGGAAAGAGGTGGTCATCCCCGCGGAGAAGGGCGCGGGGGTTCGCGATCCTCGGCTCGTGGAACTCAAGACGGAACGGGAATTCCTCCGACAGGAGATCGATCCCGAGGTCGGGATGGAGGTCTCCATCAGCGGGAAGCGCGGGATCGTGACCGCGGTGAGTGCGGGCCGGGTCCGTGTCGACTTCAACAATCCGCTCGCCGGGAAGACGCTGAAGTACATCGTCACGCCGGTCCGCAAGGCGAAGACCCCGGAGGAACGGGTGCGGGCCGTGATCGAGATGGACTACGGGCTCGGCGAGCAGTTCAAGATCCACCTGAAGGACGGCGCGTCCGAAATCCAGCTCCCGGACGTCTGCAAGACGGACGAGAAATGGTTCGTGTCCAAGTTCCGCGTGGTGGCGGACCTCCGCGAGCTCACCGAGCTGAAGACGATCCGGTTCGTTGAGGAGTACGAGAAGAAGGAGACGAAGCCCGAGGCCGCCCCGCCGCCGGAGGCGGAGGCTGCCAAGGCCGACGCAGAACCCGTGACTCCCGCGGAGACGAAGCCCCGGAAGAAAGCGACCGCGACGAAGCCCAAGCCGACCAGGCGGGCGGCAAAAGGCGAAGCGGCTGCCCCTCGCGAAAAGGCGCCCGAAGAACTGTAGCGCGCGCAGGCCCCGTCGATCCGCGTCTCCCGGAGTTCCTGGTCGAGGACAGAAACCGGACACAGGACAACACGGCTCACGCGGTCTAAAAAGTCTAAGACCGAGCAATCCCTGCCTCCGGCCGTNAGATCGGGGCAACGTGGCCCGCCTCACACGCTCGCCGTGAGTCTTCCTCACAGGGTCCAACCTACAAGTACCGCGGACGTTCTAGGCCCGCGAGGCGAGGATGAATGGCTGAGACCAAGACCATCCTGGTCGCGGGAGCGACCGGGCAGCAAGGCGGCGCAGTCGCGCGAGAGCTCATGAAGCGAGGGCATCGAGTGTTCGGCCTCACGCGGAGCACGTCGAAATTCAAGGACCTCGCGACGGCGGGGATCGAAGGAGTTCAGGGAGACTTGACGGACAAAACGAGTCTCGCTCCGCTCCTTCGGAACGCGGACGGGTTCTTCATCGTCACGACCCCCTTCGAACCCGACTTCTCCGTCCACCCGGAGAAAGAGGTGCAACAGGGGAAGAACGCGATCGACGCGGCGAAGGCCGCCAAAGTTTCACACGTCGTTTTGGCGAGCGTTGCCTCGGCGGACGAAGACACCGGCATCCCACACTTCGAGTCGAAGGCGAAAGTGGAGCGACACCTGAAGGCGTCTGGAGTCCCGCACACCATCACCCGGCCGGTCGCCTTCATGGACAACTACGCGAGCCCGTGGATGCTGTCTACGCTCCGAGGCGGGATCATGCAGGTCCCGGTTCCTCCGGGGAGCCGCCAGCAGCTGGTCGCGGTAAAGGACATCGGAGAGATCGTCGCCCGGGCATTCGAGAACCGTCGGATGGCGATCGGCAAGACGGTGGAGCTCGCGGGCGATGAAATCGCCTTCGGCGATCTCCCCGCGGCGCTATCGCAGAAGCTCGGACACCCGATCCGATATGCCGAGCAATCGGAGGAAGATGCGCGGAAGCTCATGGGCGACGACGGACTTCGGATGTTCCAGTTTTTCAGGACGAAGGGGTACCACGTCGACATCCCCGCCTTGGAGACGGCATGGGGGTATCGCATGACCCGCTTCCACGAGTTCCTCGACACGGTCGACTGGGAGCGAGCGCAGCCCAAGTGGTAAGAGTCACTTCTCGCTAGGCCGCGTCGGCCAGAGGAGCTTTCGCGCCGCGGCGTGCGGGTCCAAGCGTCGTGCGGCCACCTCCTCCGCGAGCGCGTCAAACGCACGGCCCATCCGCGAACGATTCGCAACCCGTCGGGAGAGGAGGCGCTGCGCGTTCTCGAGGATCTCGAGTCGGGCCCGGGCCACCTCCCGCTTTGCCCGGAATCCGGTCTGGTCCAGGTAGGCCGCATGCCGGTCGAGGGCGTCCGCAAGTTCGTCGATACCGCGACCTTCCGTCGCGGTGGTCCGGATAACCGAGGGAGTCCAACCGTCCCGGGCCGTTAATTGGAACTTCAGGTTCGCGACGAGCACGTCTTCGTTCCCGAGGTCCGCCTTGTTCACGACGTACACGTCGCCGATCTCGAGGATCCCGGCCTTCATCGTCTGGACGGCATCTCCAGTCATCGGCATCTC
>VBMC01000279.1 GCA_005879015.1 Methanobacteriota archaeon | reverse complement strand
CGTCCTCGCGGGAATCAGCCGCATCTACCTGGGACTCCACTGGCCCTCCGACGTGCTCGGCGGCGCCGCGGTGGGGATCGGGTTCGCGATCCTCATCGAGATCGTGAGCCGTCGCGTCGAACTCTATCAGCGCATTCGGGCGCGAATCGTCGAAGCGATTCCGCATCTTCCCCAGCGTTCCCGCGGCGGCTAGATCAGGAGGGCTTTCGACTTCGTGATCACGTCGTCGATGGCCCGCACGAGGGCCGGGGATCGCCTCTCCGACATCGCGACGAAGAACATCTTCCCGGTGACCTCGCGTACGGCCAGGATCCCGCCCTCCGATTCGACGGTCACATGGGTCGGGGCGCTCGCCTTCATCGTCGAATAGATCACCTCGAGGGCGCCGAGCAAGGTCGCCGCCATCGTCGCGAAGTTGTCGACCTGTGCGTCATCCGGGAGGACCCACGCGACGGGGACCCCGGATCGGGAGACGATTGCGGACATCCGCGCGCCGGTCCGGGCGTTGAACTCGTGAAGCAATTTCCGGAGCGCTTCGATCGCCGCGGCCAGGGACTCCCTCCGAACGTCGTCCGTCGTCTTCTCATCGCGATGGAGGAGGGGGCTCGCCTCGTGCTCACGACGAGTGCGGGCTTGCGGGCCGGAGAGAAGGTCCTGGTCGTCATCGATGAAGGGACGAGGTCCGTCGGAGAGGCGTTCCTCACCGCGGCGAAGGGACTCGGGACAGACCCGGCGTTGCTCGAGATCCGCGCCCGTGCGACGGACGGCGAGGAGCCGCCGGAACCCGTCGGGACCGCGATGGCGGCCGCGGACCTGGTCCTCCTCGCGACGACGTACTCCCTGACGCACACGCACGCGCGCCGTTCCGCGAATCGAGCCGGCGCCCGTGTCATCTCCATGCCGGGGATCGAGGAAGGGATGCTGCGGCAGGGAGGGCTCGCGACGGACTGGGCGAAAATCCACGAGGTCGTGCGCCGGACCGCCCGCCGTTTGCGGGGCGCGCGCGAGGTCCATCTCACCTCCGCCGCAGGCACGGACCTATCCTTCTCCCTAGAGGGCCGGGATTGGATTTCCGAGGATACGGGACTCTGCACCCGGAAGGGGACCGTCACGACGCTTCCCGCGGGAGAGCTCTTCATCGCGGTCGTCGAGGGCACCGCCTCGGGCCGCCTCGTCGTCGACGTGCACTTCGAGGAGCGCCTCCGAGGCCCGGCCACCGC
>VBMC01000278.1 GCA_005879015.1 Methanobacteriota archaeon | reverse complement strand
CATCTTGTAGTCCGGATGGAACCGGAGGAAATGGATTGGCGTGTCAGGACCGAGGTTGTCGTACACCCACTTCGAAAGCTTCCTCGCGGCCCCGAGATCGTCGCCGACCTGGGGTACGATGAGGTCCGTGATCTCGATGTGGATCTTCTTTGTGTCGCGGGTGTCGAGAATCGTCTGGAAGATCGGCTCCGCGTTCGGGATGTTGATGTACTTCCGAACGAAGTTGGTCTCTCCGGATCCTTTGAAATCGACCGTGACACAGTCCAGGAACTTCGGCATCTCGGCGACCGTCTCGGGTGTGTCGTATCCGTTCGAGACGAAGATGTTGATGAGGCCGGCCTTCCGCGCGAGCATCCCGATGTCGCGCGCGAACTCGATGAAGATCGTCGGCTGATTGTACGTGTACGCGAGGCCTTGGCAGCCTTGTTCGACGGTCATGCGTACGACATCCTGAGGTTCGACCTCGATGCCTTCGACCTTGCGTCGCTGGGAGATGTCGGCGTTCTGACAGTTAGAGACAGCCATGAAGTTCGCGGTGTAGCTGTGGTCCTCTTCCACCTCGATGTTGTAGACCGGGCCCACGTAATCCGCCCGCGAAATCTCCCGAATCGGGACCAAGATGAATCCGCCTCGGCGGATGACGCGTGCGTCCGAGGCTTCCCAGTCGACGTCCTGTGGAGTCATGGACACATGGTCG
>VBMC01000065.1 GCA_005879015.1 Methanobacteriota archaeon | reverse complement strand
GATCCAGCGAAGTTCCAGACCGCCGCCGAGACGGCCAAGAAGACCTGCCCCATCTCCCGCCTCCTGAACACGCAGATCACGATGAGCGCGAAGCTCGTCTAGATCCGAAATCCAACAGGAGGCCGCCCGCACCAGGGCTCAAGGCTAAGTCACCGCCTTCCATGGCCTCACCGTGAGCTCGGAATCTCCGCATACGCGGGCGAACCGCGAGAACTGGAACACGACGAGTCGAGCCTATCAGACGACCCACCGCGGCGAGCTCGAGGACGACGTGCTGTGGGGGCCGTCCATGCCTCCCGAACGGGAGTTGAAGATCCTCGGTTCCGACCTCGCGGGAACGGATATTCTGGAAATTGCTTGCGGCGGCGGGCAGTCCGCTGTACACCTCGCCGAACGAGGAGCCCGGGTCACGGGAATCGACTTCTCATCTGCGCAGCTCGCCCATGCGCGGGCCTTTGCGCAATCGAAGAAGGTCCAAGTCCGGTTCATTGAATCGAACGTCGAAGACCTTTCTATGCTCGCCGATTCGAGCTTCGACATCGCGTTCTCG
The DNA here is from genome assembly GCA_005879015.1 of Methanobacteriota archaeon. Taxonomy (GTDB): domain Archaea; phylum Thermoplasmatota; class Thermoplasmata; order RBG-16-68-12; family RBG-16-68-12; genus RBG-16-68-12. The sequence continues at coordinate 18,753 of VBMC01000065.1, read as the reverse complement.
GCGTATGCCCTCGGGTTCGTCGAGGACATCCACGGGACATTCGGCGAGATTCGCCGCGTGCTCCGACCGGGAGGCCAGTTCGCCTTCTCCTGGGCCTCGCCGATGTTCGCCATCACCCGCGACGGCACCCTCGAACTGAAGAGGAGCTACTTCGACCGGAGTCCCATCGTCTTCACGGACCAGAATGGCACCGAGGTCGACTTTCACCACACGTATGGCGACTGGCTCCGCGCGCTGACGGAGGCCGGCCTGGTCGTGACGGACATCCTCGAGCCGGAGCCCCTTCCGAAGGACAACACATATGCCGACGTGTTTCCCCTCGAGAAGATCCGGATGATCCCGGGGACGACCATCTGGCGGGCTCGGCGACCAAAGGTACTAGAGCTTTGAGAGCCAAGAATGCGGACCGCCTGACTTGGGAAGCATTGAATCCTGGCATGCCCATGCCACGCCGGGACTTGCATGAAATTCACCTACACGGGCATCGAGGTCAAGGACTTGGACAAGTCGATTGCATTCTACCGCGACGTCGTCGGAATGGAATTCCTCGGCCGAGGCAAGATCGAGGCCACCGGCGGGGAAGTCGCGGCACTTAAGAGCGCGGGTTCAGAACACACGCTTGAGCTGAACTGGTACCCGGATTCGAGGTATCGAGGCGGCAACGAGTTAGACCACCTCGCTTTCGAGTGCGAGGACGTTCGGCGGGATGTTGATCGCCTCCTGAAAGCAGGAGCGACCATGGCGAGGCCGGTCGAGGTCCGACCCAAATACGTGGTCGGCTTCGTCAAGGATCCGGACGGCATCTGGCTCGAACTGTATCAGGAACGCAAGTAAGGCCTCGTCGACCGACCCCGGGTTCAACGGCACGCTGTTGCCATCGCGGGGTCCCGAGTTGGGGGCTCGGAATTCAATTTGCTCGCGATTCAGCCACGGACAATGGGAAGGCCGAGCCTCTTGGCCGCCCCTTCACGAGCGGAATGGCGCCATACGCGAGGAACGCCGCCAGGGAGAAGATCACCAGCGGGAGGACCGGATGGAATGCGCGCAACGGTGAGCCTGGGAGGATCGCAAAGATTTCCGTCTGGATCACCAGGATGGCGGACAACAAGGTCGTGATCCATTTCATGAGCCCGGGGAGACGGCCCGCGAAAGCGAGGATCAACAGGCCGATGGCCGCCAAGGTGATCGCATGGCCGAATTCCTTGTGGAGATACAAGGTCGACTGACCCGCGAAGAGCCAGAGCCCGATGAGCGAAACCTGCACCAAGAGAGCCACGACGATTCCCCAAGCGAAGACCAGGTAGGCGACCCGCACACCGTGTGATCGATCCATATTCCTTCCCCAACGACGGGAGAAAAGGGCCGTTCTTAAGGGAGCCGTAGGTGCCGTGGGTACCGATACGTATCGGCCTTGCCCGTCCGCGGGAAGAGGAGGAAAGCGAGGCCGGACAGGAGGAGTCGGGAGAGTAGTTTGGGTTTCGGAGGTTGAGGTGCGCGTTAAGTACTCAAGTGATGATACTTCGACCCAGGAGGATTTTGTCATGCCACACTACATCAGCCTATTGAATTGGACGGACCAGGGGATCAAGAGCGTCAAGGAATCGCCGAAGCGGGCGGACGCCGCGATGGCCCTGGCGAACAAGCTCGGAGCGAAGATGCAGATCTTCTACACGATGGGCGAATACGACCTCGTCAGCGTCACCGAGGCCCCGAACGACGATGTCGTGATGCAGGTGCTCCTCGAGCTCGGAAAACTCGGGAACATCCGCACGAAGACGCTCAAAGCTTGGAGCCTCGCAGAAGCCACGAGGGTCGTCTCGAAACTCCAGTAGGGATGCGCAGCGCCGCGGAACCGGAACGTCCCCTCGACGAGCGCCTCACACACGGTCCTTGATCCTCACGGTGAGGCTTCCGGTTCCTACCCGACAACGATGACTCCCACCATCTGAACGTGCAAGGTGCAGTAGTAGTAGAATGTCCCGTCTTGCGAGAACGTGTGACTCCAGGAACCACCCGTCGTGAAGAGACCTGAATCGAATCGCTCGGTCGAGTTGGCGGCGGACGTCGCCGAGTGGGCCATATTGTCCTTGTTGATCCAACTCACCGTACGCCCCGCGGTGATGTGGAAGGACTGAGGGGAGTACGGTGCCGCGACCCCTCCCGAAGCGTTGAACACAATCTCGATGTCGGCGGTCGTATCCGTCGCATTCCTGAGGATGACACCCGCACCGATGGCCCCCACGACGAGGCTGCCGATCACGAATCCAATCACTGCGACGGTCACCAGGCCACCGCTCGAGGAGGCCGTCGCGAGGTACCGCTTCTCCATCAATCCCGTCTTCGCGTTCCGGAAGGCCAGAACGGAGAATAGAACGACAAGGAACAAGGCCGGGAGGACAGACATCGTGAACCAGAACCCGCTGTCCGCCGGATTCGAAGCGCTTGTCGCAATGTTCAGGGAGAAGAGCAAGGCGAGGACGATCCCGGTCACGGGGGCCAAGATGTAGGCCCAACGCTTCTCCCGCAGGGTGAATACCGCGGCGATCAGGAAGAGGACGACAAACGCTACCAGGATCGCGAGGAAGCCGGCGGGGATTGCCGCCAGGAACGACAATACAAACACGAGGAGCGCCAGCGTCACATACACGAGCCCGCCGGCGATGACCCAGAGTGCAAACGGCCGCTGACGCACTGACGCACCGCCACCTGTGTCCACCGCCACCGAGACGCCTCGCGGCGCTGCATGACTGACCCCCCTTTGTACGTTTGGGTGCGGCGCCAGAAACCTCACGAGGTCTTTCGGACGAGGAAATGGAACAACGGACCTTCCCTCCGCTCGTCAATGACGGGCTGACCGGTCTCGTCGGACCAGCGCACCATTTCAATCGTGGAAGTCGGATCATCGGTCACGAGATGCACGATCTCGCCGAGAGGGACCTGAACGAGTAATTCATTCAATTTCACGAGGACGGCCGCACATTCGACCCCGATTTCGAACATCTCGTAATCGGGGAAAGCAGCAAAGCAGCGGACGCGCAACGCCGCAATCTGTTTGGCGAGAAATTCGGCGGCAGCCGGAAGTGCAAGGAGCGAGCTGCGGTCGGCCGCGAGGTTCGACGGATCGACCCGCGCGATCCATCCTTCGCGGTAGAGGTCCTCCATCATCGTTCGGGGCTTCACGAGGACCTTCGGATTGATCTCTTGCAGAACGCCACCGACGGGCGAGCGGATCGGGCCGAAGTACTTCCCGCTCTCGAGGAAGCCGATGGCCGAGCCCTTTGCGTACTCGACGCCTGCAGTCTTGCCCGATACCTTCGCGATCCGTCCGGCAACGGCCGCGTAGATGCTCGTGATGCCCACCTGGACGTCCCCGGAGGTCAATGGTCTAGCCCAGACGAGCCCGTCCGAATCGTAGAGTAGATCGTCCGGGAATTCGCAGTCTTCGATCTTCATCCGAAGCTCCTGGACCGGAGAAGGGGTCTGCGCGAGATCATAGATGTGGGTTCGAACGCGGTGGCGGAGTTTGAAGATTTGCCGACGGACGATTCGGGAACAAAACACCGAAACTATTTAGTCCCGGGGGACCAGATTCCTCTTGAGGAGGGCGACTCCCCATGGCAACTAGGCCGGACGCTCGTCGGAGGTGGCTCCGTCTCCGGCCCTGGATCACTCCCAAGGGAGAACCCACACAACCCGACGCTTTCCCGCGAAGGATTCCATGAAGACGCGAAGAGGCCTGGTGAAACCCCCACGCGCGATCGCCGTATACTTGTTCTACCGCTCGGGAGAACCGCTCGTGGCGCTCGCGGCCGGTCGCGACCTGCCCATCGAGGCGGAGACGCTCGAAGGCCTGCTATCCGTAGTCGGGAATTTCGTCGAGACGAGCGTGCGGGGCTCCCGCGGATATGCGACCACGGCCATGCGATACGACGAGTTCGGAATCGTGGCGGTCCGCGGCGAATTTGTGATTGGAGCCGCGTTGAACGACGGGTCGGCCCATGACACCCTCAAGGCGGATCTCCTCCGAATCGTCCGCGACTTCGAGGAACGGCACTGGAGGAATCTTGCCAGCTGGGAGGCTGCCACAAAGCTATCGGATCAGGCATCCGAGGATTTCTCGAAGCTTCTGAGGACCACGGACCGTCGCTAGGTCGATCCGAACTTGCTCGCCGAAATCGAGACGGACGCCGTCATTCCAGAATCGGCATGGACAACGATTAAATCGGGGTCCGGCCTCCGTGTCATCATGGCCCGCGCGCCCTCCTGGACCGGAGAGGTCGTCGCAATCCACATCGCGGACGAGGCGGAGGCCCGGATGCGTTCGGTCGATCGCATTCGCGCAATCCCGGGGAAAGGGCTCGAGGGGGATCGCTACTTCCGCGAGAGCGGCACGTATTCGGACCGACCGGATCCCGGCCGCGAGGTCACGCTCATCGAGTCCGAGGCCATCGAGGCCATGGCGAGGGATAACCAGATCACGATCCCTCCGGGCGCGACCCGACGGAACGTGACCACGCGAGGAGCTCCGTTGAACCATCTCGTCGGGCACGAGTTCGAGGTCGGCCGGGTGCGGCTCCTCGGAATCAAGCTGTGCGAGCCTTGCTCCCACCTGGAAAGCCTGACGCAGAAAGGGATCATCGCCGGCCTGGTGCATCGGGGCGGACTCCGAGCCAAGATCCTGACGGAAGGAGACATCCGCGTCGGCGATGCCATCGTGCCCGGCGGCCTCCCCTCGAAGTCCGGGAAGACGTTGGTCGGGGCGACGACTGAGGATCACTGAAACGGACTCGCTCGATCCCCGGGCATCAAATCCTTTATCCTCCGTCCTTCGATTGCGCCCGCGCCTTCGCGTCCTGGTTTTCGATTCCGGAGTGTATCGCATGCCCGCCAAGAAACAACGGCCCCGGCGGAAGAGCGCCTCCAAATCGAAGGTCTACGACATGGCATTGATCCAGCGCGGCGCACGTCTCCGACGATCACCTTTCTTCGAGTCCACCCTGAAGGCGGGTTGCAAGTCCTACACGGTCTACAACCACACGTTCCTGCCGAGCTACTACGACGATCCGGTGACGGAGTATTGGCATCTCTTGAAACACGTCGCCCTCTGGGACGTGGCTGTCGAACGGAACGTGGAAATCCGAGGCCCCGACGGGTTCGATTTCATGCAGCTCCTCACGCCGCGGGATATGGAGAAGTGCCGCGTCGGCCAAGGGAAGTACGTCCTGATCACGGATGACGCCGGCGGCATCCTGAATGACCCCGTGCTCCTGCGTCTCGAGGAAAACCGTTTCTGGATCGCCCTCGCGGACAGCGATATCCTCCTCTGGGCGAAGGCGGTCGCGCGCGGGTCCGGTCTCGATGTCACCATCTCCGAGCCGGACGCCTCTCCGCTACAGGTCCAGGGGCCAAAATCGAAAGCGTTGATGGCGGACCTGTTTGGGGAGAAGGTCACCGCCCTGCCGTACTACTTCTTCACGCCGACAGAACTGGACGGAATTCCCGTGCTCGTGACGCGCACAGGGTGGACGGCGGAGGTCGGGTACGAATTGTATCTTCTTGACGCATCGCGCGGAGAGGACCTCTGGAACGCGGTGATGAAAGCAGGAAAGCCTTACAACATCCGACCGACAGGCCCCTCGGACATCCGACGAATCGAGGCGGGAATCCTGAACTACGGCGCGGACATGACGATGGAGGAGAATCCCTACGAGGTCGATCTTGGCCGCCTCGTTGACCTGGACAAGTCGAGCGACTTCATCGGGCGGGCGGCACTCCAAAGAATGAGGGACGAAGGCCCCAAGCGCAAGCTCGCGGGAATCGAAATTTCCGGCAAGCCGGTTGGGTTCAACATGACGAAATGGCCCGTGGAGAGGCGCGGAAGACCAATCGGGCGCGTGACGTCGGCCATCTACTCACCGCGACTCGAGAAAAACATCGGCTACGCGATGGTGCCGAGCGAGCACGCAGACCTCGGAACCGAGTTGATCGTCCTACATCCGGCCGGTCCGCGAACCGCGGTTATTGTCAAGAAGCCCTTCATTGATCCCGGGAAAGAAATTCCGAAGTCGTAGTCCTGGCTCGTGCGGGGAGGGCCCGCTCGGAGAAGCACAGTCGCTTGCCCTGATCGCGGACCTCACGGCCCGCCGTAAACGGGAATCGACGAACCGGTGATTGGGTCGGCATCTTCCGAGCACAACCAGAGGATGACTCGCGCGACCTGGTCCGTCTTGACCCAGGAGGAAAAGTCGGAGTCCGACATCGCTTTCCGGTTCGCGGGGGTGTCCAAGATCCGCGGCATCACACAATTCACCTGGATATTCGCCGTATTCAGTTCCCGTGCCAGGCTCTCCGTTAGGCGATTGACCCCGGATTTGCCCGCCGAGTAAAGGAACGATTCCGCTTCGCCAAGGAGGGACGCCTCACTGGAGACGTTTACGATTTTTCCGCGTTTCGCTTTGCGCATCGCTGGAATGACGGCCCTGCATGCGAGGAAGGTGGATTTCAGATTCAAGGCCATGGCGCGATCGAATTCTTCGTCCGTCGTCGCCTCGACGGAACCGGACATGTAGCCTCCGACCGTGTTTATGAGGACATCGATTCGCGGTGACCGCCTGACCACGTCCCTGGCCACGCGATCCATTTCTCCCGGGCCCATGACATTCGCCTTGATCAGGAAGGTCCGCGAACCGCAGTCGTTGTCAAGAAGCCCTTCATCGATCCCGGGAAGGAAATTCCGAAATCGTAGTCCTGGCTCGCGCGGGGCCGCTTCCACATCATCAGGATGCCGCGTGAACCGCAAAGTGGTAGTTCGGTGTGGGCTATGGACGCTATGTGGCCCGGGACGAGCGCGAGGAATTCGTGGATCGGGTCAAGGCGATCGACCCGGTTTTCGGTCGGGGCGAGCTCGATACCTTCTGGCCCATGCTGCGGGCCCTGATCGCGATGGCGCCGGACCGAGCAGATTTGTCGAAAAAGAAATCTCATTACTTGACGAGCCTCGCGGCGCGCTCGCTTGCGCGAGACGATCCTCGTTCAGCCATTGATTTCCTGGACTACGCAGAACGAACCCTCAACCCGCGCGACCTTACGCCCTTCCTCCTGGATGAGCGCTCTGACTACCGTCGGAAGGCACAGGAAGCCATCCAGCGGAATTCACCTCGTGTTCGTTAGGCGATCCCCGTGCGGAGAATCTCCGCGACCTTCTCGCCGCGAGCGGGCTGACTCGCTCGTCCCATGCCGGGGAAGTCAATCGGCTTTACCGAGACCCCGGAGAGCCGCTCTTGGTATCCGGCCACGGACTCGCGATATTCCAATGAGAGGAGGTCGACGACCGTCTTTGGTTGAGCCGCCAAGAGGAAGGCGTGCAAGATTCCGGGAAGGCCCGCGGCATGCCACCAACGGTTCAGCTTTCCGAAAGGCGGCACAGGTTCCGCCATCGACAGTTCGTAGGACGGAATCAGGTCGCGAGAGGCGATGAGACCCCTAAGTGCTGAGGCGATGATGACCTCGACTCCTGGAGCGCGACGTTCCCATGCCTCTTGGGGAATGCTTCGGTACATGTTCCCGTCGAACCGCTGGTATGCGGGCAAGAATCGCCCCGCCTCGACGGATCCGGACGGGCTTTTCTTGAGGACTTCGGCCTGAAGGCTTTCCAGCTTCTGCCGGACCGCGACTGGTAAAGTGCCAGTGACCACATCCTCCCCGGGCGGTCCCGAAGAACCCCCGGAGCGTTTCCGGGTGCTCTCGGGAATCAGGACGACGAGGTCCAGTCGCGACACCCATCGAGAACTCCGGAACGCACCATAGCTCTTTGGTCGTCGACACGGGCGTTTCGCCGGTACATTCCGTGCCCGCAACACGCCACCAATGAACGGAGAAGTCCAGCCAAGGTCCCGGTTCCTGGGACAGCCTTAACTAGACCGTCGCGTCTCGGCCAAGAACCCGAAAGGGAGGATTGAACATGGTCCATATCCGAGACGAAGGTGTGTTCGACGCGCCGCTCGAGAAAATCTGGAAGTACATCGGAGACGACACCCCGGGACTGCACAAACACCGGGCCATTCCGTCAACGAAGGTCTTGAGCGAAGAAGGGAACGTGGTCGTCCAAGAGATGCAGATGCTGAACGCGGACGGCAAAGGGACGCACTGGGAAACCTGGCGCCTCACGATGAACCCGCCCCGCGGCTACCAGGTCGAGGCGATCGCAGGCCCCACGAAAGGGACGAAGTTCGCGCAGACCTATACGTCGATGGGCAACAGGACCCGCGTCGACGTCGAGGGCGACTGGGTCGTGCCGGGTGCCGACGACGCGACGATCCGCAAGATGACCCTTGCCTTCCTCGAGGAAGCGTTCAACGAGGACACCGCCGCCCTCAAGAAGTACAAGTGAGCTCGACCCGACTCGCCCGGGACTCGAGGGCGGCTCATCCGGCCGCCCTCCCAAATCGATAAGAACCCGCGGCTTGGTCTGTCCCAAGATGCGGTCCGACCGACCGAAGCGGAAATTCAAGCGGCTGTTGCTCGCGGCCGACCTCCACGGGTCGGAGATCACCTTCCGGAAGTTCCTGGCCGCCGCGAAGTTCTACGATGCCGACGTCCTCTTGATCGGCGGTGACCTCACAGCGAAGTCGATCACCCCGATCGTCCGCCAGAAGGACGGCCGCTATCAGACCCGCTTGGCGGGAGGGACGCGAGACAACCTTACCGAAGCGGAACTGGAGCCGATCGAGAAGGCCGTTGCAGACTCCGGACCCTACCCGGTTCGCCTATCGGAGGACGAATATGCCCGCCTGCGGGCGGATCCGGAAAAAGTCGATGCTTTGTTCATCGATCGGATGATCGATCAGATCCATCGGTGGACCGACATGGCGGAGAAGCACCTGGCTCCGCTCGACATCCCGCTCTACTGGATCGGCGGAAACGACGACAAGCCGGAGGCGTTGATTCACGCCGCATCAACGCCCCACGTCCACTTCATCGATGAAAAGGTGGTGCGGCTCGACAACGATCACGAAATCCTCGGATTCGGATGGACGAATCCATCGCCGTGGAACACGCCGCGGGAGCTCTCGGAGGACCGGCTCGCGGAGCGGCTCGATCCTCTCTTGAATCGTGTCGAGGACCCCGCTCACGCGATCTACCTGATGCACGCTCCGCCGTTCGAGACGGGACTGGACATCGCCCCAAAGCTCGACGCCACGACCGATCCTCCACGCCCCGTGATCCAGGGAGGTCAGCAGGTCTTGATTCCGGTCGGCAGCACGACCTTCCGGACCGCAATCCTAGAAACGCAACCGCTGCTCGGCCTTCACGGCCACATCCACGAGACGAAGAACGCCGCGAAGCTCAAGCGGAGCGTCCTTGTGGACCCCGGTTCGGAGTACGCGTCGGGCACGCTCCGCGGGGCGATCGTCAATCTCCAGCGAGATCGCGTCTTGAGCTACCAGTTCACCACCGGCTGAACGCAAGCGTTTCGCCGGCCTGAGCCGCTTCGCCGCTCGAATCAGCCTAGATTGGAGGGATCTCTTTGTATGCGAGGTCGAGGTCAATCCCGATCCGCCGCAAGTAGGCGCGGCGCACGAAGTAGTAGGCCACCCAGCCAAAGAAGATGGCCACGACGACGTAGAGGAACAGATTCCCGGAATAGCCGAGGTTCGAGAGATCGACGTTCACGAGGAACGGCACCGTCAGGAAGTAGTAGAGCATCGTCGCGCTGAACGCGGCGGCGATGACTCCACAGATCGTAATCACGGGGATCGGCCCGATCTTGTATTTGGAGATGGGCGCCGTCCGATAGACCTCCTTCCGGGTCCATGGGAACACGGCGCCCCCGAGGGCCGTACCGATGTACATCACAGTGGCGACGGCGGTGACCGCCAGCGTGTAGACCTGGTAGTTGGGGACGAGGTTGTACACGTAGGCGAAGACGTAACCGCCAAGGATGAGGAAGATCACGTGCGCATAGACTGGGGTGTGGGTCCGCGGGCTGACGTGGCTCACAAACTTGGGAAGCACCCCGTCGATCGACATCGCGACCGCAACCCGGGTCCATCCAACGATCACGTTGAAGACGACCTGGATGGCATTGAGCATGATCCCGATAATCATGAGGAACAAGAGGATCGGGCTGTCTGTCAGCATGATGGCGAGAGAGCTGAACCAGGGAGGAATCGCGGGCGCGGGGATCGCCGGGTTGTACGCACCCGCGGCGTAGGCTGCGGCCGACAGCCAGTTCTGGTCGACGGTTCGCACGACGACGAGGCCAAGCACGGCCATCATGATCATACTGACGACGCCGCCACCGAAGTTGATGAACATCTGGTTCTTCAGGCTCTGCGCGCCTTGGATCTCTCCGGCCTGCTCTTGGGCGTATCCCACCCACCCAAGGCTCGTCAGCGCGACCGGGGTCACGAGGATCGTTCCCAGGATGGAGACGGTACGCGCGGGCGTGAATCCGTTTGTGATCGCGTTGTTGAGGATGGCCTGATACGCCCCCGAGCCTCCAGCGACGAACGCGGATGCGGTGTCGTATCGTTGAGCGAAGGCGGAGGTGGAGGTGGTCAGGAAGAGGATGACCATGAGAACGTAGCTGAGGAGGAAGCCGTACCACATGACCCACTGGAGCTGCACGAACCAGCGGAAACTCTTGATGAGCACAAGGGCGGCAATGGTGGACGAGACCATCGTCACAATCGTGGGGCCCCAGCCCACCAGGTACCAAGCGCCCCAGTCGACCAACGTGTGGTTACCCGTCATGACTCCGAGGCCCGTGAGCAGCGGGTAGACGCCCAAGACGGAAACGAGCCAGCCGCCGAGCGCCTGCCACTGGAGGAAGAACGTGATGATCATCATCGCGACCGTGGCGAATCCGAACCAGGGCCGCAACGTCCGACTTTGGAACACATAGTCGCCGCCCGTACGGGGCATGGCGGAGGCCAGGCCCGCATAGACTACGGCCAATAGGGACGCGAAGGCCCCGCAGATAAGGATCCCCGCCCAAACGGAAGCGCCTGGGTCTAACGCGAGGGGCGTGATGTACACCCACGGAAAGATGACCCCGATGTTCAGGATGTTGTACGCGAACGCGGAGTACGGCGACATCACGCGGACGAGTCCGGAAGCCCGCCGTGTGAAGACCTGGACCTGCGCGGTCGCCGTCCCGCTGCGCCTCGCGAATACATCGACTTCGCCCATACTCCCCTCCCCTGCCACCGGGTAGCACGTGAATCGATGGTCCTCTCATCAAGTTTTTGCCCGCGGCCACAGCGGCTGTGCCTGTCTATTCGTTGGAGCGCACATTTTGCTGGAACAGGCTTATAGAGAGCCACGGATTGCCGCCTCACAAACCGGGCCGGGAACCGTACCTCTATCGGGGGACGGACCTTTGGAAGGACGCATGCTTTCCTCCGTGCAATCATGGCAGATCCAACCACGTTCGTGACCTTCGGCGATGACGAGTTCCTCCGGGAAGCCCGGACGATCGTCGATGCGGCTCGCGCGCAGGGCACTGTCCTTCGCATCCTCGGTTCTCTCGCCATCTACGCACACTCTCTCCACGCTCCCGAAGGTATCGGTTTCTACCGCCGCGTGGGACGGGTGCGAGAGGGGGCCCCCCTCTTCACGGACCTCGATCTGATCGGGTCATCTACTACGAGCGCAGCAATCGGTTCCACGTCGATATCTTCCTCGACAAGCTCGAGTTCAGCCACGATGTCTTGTTCGGAAAGAAACCGGGGACCGGGCGGCTCGAACTCGACTACCCGACGATTTCGGTCACGGACCTGGTCCTCGAAAAGCTGCAGATCCACCAGATTGGCCGGAAGGATCTCGTGGATTTGCTCGTGCTCTTCCTCGGCCACGACGTGAAGGAAAAGGCGAACGGCAATCGGGAAGCTGTCGATGCCGGACATATCGCGAATCTCCTCGCTGACGATTGGGGATTCTGGTACGAGTCGACCCAAAACCTCCAAAAGACGAGACAGATGCTCGGACAGTTCCTCGGAGAAGGCCGGATCTCTCAGGACCTTGCCACGCACATTGGAAGCCGGATCGAGGAGCTTGAGAGGACGCTCCAATCAGTGCCGAAAGGGCGACACTGGGCGAAGCGGGCGAAGGTCGGCATCGCGAAACCATGGTTCCGACAAGTCGAGGAAGTCGTGCGGTAGCGCTCCGTGCGGACCTGGAGGAATTTCTCCTAGCGAGTGTCAACCAAGCATCGATCCATCCGCCGGATCGCCTTTGCGAGAGCATGGGCCGGCGACTCCCAAGCAGGTTCCGTCCGCAGGTGAATACGCTCTCAGCTCAGCGCTGTCGAGATCGTCCCCATTGGGAGGTCTCCGATAACTGGACGGCCTGCTTCATCACCCATGCTACGGCAACGACGCCAAACACAAGACCTCCGGTGACTGCACCAATCATTCCAACGACAATGAAGAAAATGTTGAATGGGAGCGGGAATCGATCCGACACAGAAACGGTGAAGAGCCCGATGACCATCGCGCCGACGCCGCAAAGCGCGATCAATGGTCTCCTGAATCTCAGCGCCATGCGTAGTCAGCCACCCAGAACACACCACTCGGAGAAACCGAGCCGGCCCCGTCGACTCGCTACCAAATTGAAGCGGTTATGTCCGGATGCCTCTAAAAACCCGCGGCGGCCCCCGGCGCGAACTCCCAGCGAGGAGGTTGTGGCAGCTCACGCGGTAGGACGCGAACGCATCGGCCCGGTGAACGTGTCAACGAGATCGGCGATCAGGACCGGGTCCCGCGTTTGATGAACGTGCCATTCTGGAACTCCTCGACCGCTTGTTCGATTTCCTTGCGATTGTTCATGACGATCGGACCCCACCAAGCGATCGGCTCGTGTAAGGGCTTGCCAGACACCAGAAGAAGCCTCGTCGCCGCGTCGCGGGTCTTGACGCGGACGGAGTCGCCTTTATCGAAGATGACAAGGTGGCCGTCTTCAATGAGGTCCGAGGCATCCTCGCCGAAGCTCGCGCGGCCCTCCAGTAGGTAAGCAAAGACGGTATGGTCGTGCTTGACCGGGTAAACGAAATCCGCTCGCGGGTCCAGCCGAACGTCGAGGTACTCCGGGTCCACGACCACGTCCTGAACGGGGCCACGGACACCGTTCACATTGCCTGCGACGACCCGCATCCGCACGCCTCGGACCGGCTCGACCTCCGGGATCTGGCCGGCCTTGACTTCCTGGTACCTCGGATCCATCATCTTGTTCGTCTTCGGGAGGTTCACCCAAAGCTGGAAGCCGCCCATGCGTTGCCGGTCGACCTTCGGCATCTCCTGGTGGATGATCCCGCTCCCGGACGTCATCCATTGGACGTCACCGGAGCCGATGATCCCCTTATTCCCGAGGCTGTCCTCGTGTTCCACTCGGCCGTCCAGCATGTACGTGACCGTTTCGATCCCGCGGTGCGGATGCCAAGGGAAGCCCGCCACATATTCGGCGGGGTTCTCCGACCGGAAGTCGTCGAGGAGAAGAAACGGGTCGAGGCGCGGCACTTCCGCGGCGCCGAAGGCCCGATGCAGATGCACGCCTGCACCTTCGATCGTCGGGCGAGCGGCCAGGACCTCTTTGATGCGGCGCGGTCTCGGAGAGGGAGCGGAGTCGTTGTCGGACATGGTGATAACCTCCTAGTCCGGCGGTTTCCATTAAAGTTGGCGCCTCGATTCGCGAGTTGGACGTCCGTGCAAATCGTGGACGATCACGGGGGCACCCCAGCCTGGTCTCCCCCACGACGTTCGAAATTCTTTGGGTCGGCCTCCTCTTCGCCGGCTAGGGGTTTGTCCGGACTGTTTGGGTCGACAATTAGCTCGAGCCGACGGTTTCTGATATGGACTTGTATAGGAATGCGAGCTCGGGAATGTCGCCGCCGTTGCAGTAGATGGTCCCGCTCCGGTAGCCGGTAAACACGGACTTCTCGATCCGAACCCGCCAAGCTTCGTGTGCGTTGCTCAGATCCTTGTCCTCAACGGCGCCCCTCCGAATCAGGAGTTCTCGGATCTCCGCGAGGGCCTTCGGACTCGCCCCTTTCCACGTTTTCCCCTGCACGGGCCGGGATTCGAAAACGGCTCAAAAGGGCTTCCGTTCCCTCGGCTAGAGAGACAAGACCTGGCGGATGAAGATAAAATAGGCCCGCCTCTTACGTGCTAGCCACGGGAGGCAAGGGAGATGAGAAAAGTCATCATGTGGAACGTGGTCTCTCTCGATGGTTTCTTCGAGGGAGCGAAAAGCTGGGACCTTGGCTGGCACGATTCCATCTGGGGCGAAGAGCTGGAAAGGATCTCGATTGACCAGCTGAAGTCCGCGGACATGCTCTTGTTTGGCCGCGCGACGTATGAGGGCATGGCCAGCTACTGGTCCTCCGCCAAGGGCGAGGTCGCCGACCTGATGAACCAGATCCGCAAAGTCGTCTTTTCCCGAACCCTGGAGAAAGCCTCATGGAACAACACAAAGCTCGTCAAAGGGAATGCCGAGGAGGAAGTCGCCAAACTCAAGAGACAACCCGGTAAGGACCTGTTCATCTTCGGGAGCGCGAATCTTTCTTCGACATTGATACGACACCATCTGATCGACGAGTATCGTCTCGGTCTCGCGCCGATCGTCCTGGGCAGCGGAACCCCCTTATTCAAACCGAGTTCCGAGATGATGAAACTGAAATTGATTGAGGCGAGGCCGTTGAAGTCGGGCGGCGTCCTCCTTCGCTACGAGTCTGAGGGAGCACGATGACGAATCGGCCGCGTTGGAAGGCAATCTAGATCGTGGGGCCAGCGGCAACGGATATTTTCGCAGGACCGACGCTCGCGAGGCGCGAGAAAGCGACTCCCAAGACCCTGATTGCCCGCTGAAAATCGAGAATCGGGAGGCTTTCTCGGTCCGTGTGATCCAGGTGGGAATCGCCCGGCCCGTATGCGGCGGATGGACATCCCCAGGCGGGCGCCGCCAAGTTGAGATCGGACGTGCCGAGTTTTCGCAAGAGAGTCGGCCGCTCGTGCTGCTCGCGGACGCCAGCACAGAGCGCCGAGACGACCGCGTTTTTCGAATCGACCTCGACGGCTTCGGACCGGTCGAGCACGTCCCACCGGACATCTCCCGCGGGCTCCAGCAACGTGAGGACGTCGTCGGCCGGGAGTCCTGGAGGGAGTCTGAAATTCACTCCGATATCGACGTGTTCCTTGCCATGGTCCAGAATCGTGCGAAACGAATTCACTTTCATCGTCAGCGACCGGAACGGAGTCCTACCTTCGCTGGCGTTGCAGAATTCCCGGAGTCGCTCGATTAGGGCGAGTCCTCGTTCAACCGTCGTCGGCTCGGGGCCCGAGAGATGGGTCCTCTCCCCATCGATCCGAAGGAGGAGGCTCAAGTTGCCCTTGTATCCAATCGTGACTGACTCCCATCCGCTCGGTTCCCCGACGATCAGGAAATCCGGCGCCGGATGGTACGCGAGCAAGGCGCGCGTCCCGCGAGAATCGAGCTCTTCTCCAACCGCGCCGATGACGATGATCTCGCCCGGCTCTCGATGGCGGCTGGCGGCGATGAGGGCGGCCGCGAGGGGACCTTTCGCGTCGCATGCCCCGCGACCGTACAACCGCCCGTCCTCGATCCGGACGGGCAGGGCTCCGTCGACTGTGTCGATGTGGCCGAGGAAGAGGATGGTTGGAGGCCCCCTGCCTATCCGCGCAATCGCGTTTCCGACGGCGTCCGAGCGTCCGTCCAAGCCGAGACCGCGAGCTAGGTCGAGGAACCGGTGGACCGCGGATCCTTCCCTTCCCGAAGGGCTGTATTCGCCCACAAGAGCCCGTAGGACTTCGACGTCATCCATGCGATAGCGTCCTCCCCAGAACGTCCAGGGCGGATGACCATTGATCCTCCGGTATGACGAGTGGCGGCAGGAGACGGACGACGCTGGATCCACCGCCGATCGCAAGGACGCCCTCTTCCTGCATCGCCTGGAGGACCGGAGCGGCCTTCCCTCGCAACTCGATGCCGATCATCAACCCGAGCCCGCGGACTTCGCGCACAGACGGCGCCTCGAGACCCCGCAATTTCTCGACGCCGATGGTCCCTAGATGGTCCGCCCGTTCCCATAGGCGCTCTCGCACGGTGTACCCAATCGCGGCCGTCGCCGCGGCACAGGCGAGCGGATTCCCGCCGAACGTGGAATTGTGGCTCCCCTGGAACGCACGCTCCACATCCTCTGTGGCGAGGGTCGCTCCGATTGGGACCCCACCCGCGAGGGACTTCGCGAGCGTGAGCAGGTCCGGCTCTACGCCCCACCGTTCCACAGCGAACAGGCGCCCCGTACGGCCCATCCCCGTCTGCACTTCGTCGAGGATGAGGAGGGCCCCGGTTCGGTCGCATGCCTCACGGGCAGCAGGCAGGTATTCCGGGGACGCGACGTGCACGCCCCCTTCACCTTGGACCGCCTCGAGGATGACCGCCGCAGTATCATGATCGACGGCTTTCTGCAGAGCCTCGATGTCGTTGAATGGGACATGCTCGAATCCGGGGACGAGCGGCTCGAACGGCTCACGGAAATCCTTCCGCCAGGTCGCGCTGAGTGCCCCCATCGTCCGTCCATGAAAGCCGCGCATCGCCGCGATGATCTTCTTCCTTCGTGTCGAGGCGCGCGCAAACTTGATGGCGGCCTCGACGGCTTCGGAGCCCGAATTGCTCAGGAAGACCCGACCGAGGTTCCTCGGCGCAACGGAGAGAAGTTTCTCGACGAAGGTCGCCTTCGCGGTCGTCCCGAACACCGGCCCGATGTGGATGAGCTCCCGAGCCTGGGCCTGGATTGCCTCGACGATTGCCGGATTGCAATGCCCTAGATTGCCGACGCCGAAGGACGCGCCGCAGTCGATGTACTCGTTGCCGTCCTCGTCCCAGAGCGTCGCCACCGACCCTCGGACGAACGTCGGGCCGCGTTTCGGTGCGCATCCGAACTCGATCGCCCGTGCGTCCGGGACGCTCACGCGATCACCGTGCCCATCCCTTCGAGCGCCCGCTCGACCGGGTCCGGCTGAAGGGACGAGGCGATCACCACGCGCTCCACGCCGCCCTGGAGGGCTTCGCCCGCGGCGATGAGTTTCTTTTTCATCCGTCCGTAGGCGAAGTCCTGGAAGGCGGATAGACGGGCCCTCGGGACTTCCGCGATCAGGGAAGACGGATCGCTCGGCTCCCGGAGCAACCCGGGGACGTTCGTCAGGAGGACGAGGGTCTCCGCTTTCATCGCGACCGCGATCTGGGCGGCCACACGGTCCGCGTCAGCGTTGATCAGCTCACCCTGCGGCGTGACGCCAGGAGGGGAGATCACGGGAACGTATCCCGCGTCGAAGAGGAGTTGGATCAAGCTCGCGTTCACCTGCTCGACGGTCCCGGAGTGGTCGTCCTTCACGAGGAGCACGCGGCCATGGTCCACGGTCCGCACAGCCTCCTTGCGGCGGCCGAGCAAGAGACCGCCGTCGACCCCGCTCAAGCCGACGGCGGGCGCTCCAAGCGACTGCAGTCGCGACACGATCGCCGTGTTCAGCTTCCCCGTGAGGGCCATCGTGAAGACCTCCATCGTGGCGAGGTCCGTGTACCGCGAGACGACGCCGCTCGGGGAGGTGATCCAGCGGATCGGCCGGCCGAGGGCCTCCGCGAGCCGATCCACCTCGTTCGAGCCCCCGTGAACGAGGACATAATCGCGACGGGGCGCGAGGTCGACCAGCACGTTGTCGATCCCGTTCCCTTCCGCACCGCCTACCTTGACGACCAACATCGAGCCTATTCACCTCACACCGGATGCAAACCGAGGAAATCGAGCCCCATCGTCTCGGGATATCCGGCGACGAGGTTCATGCACTGGACCGCGGTCCCCGCGGCCCCCTTCATGAGGTTGTCCAACGCCGCGACGGAGACGACCCGGTTCGCATGCGCGTCGAGGGCGAACCCGACATCGCAGAAGTTCGTCCCCGCGAGGATCTTGGGTTCGGGGTAACGGTACAAGCCTGCCGCCTCGGTCACGATCCGAACGAACGGTTCCCCACGGTAGGCTTCGCGGTATACCCGCCAGAGGTCCTTCGACGTGACGGAATCCTGCAGAAAGGCGTGACATGTCGCGAGGATTCCCCGGACCGCCTCGACGGCGTGACAGGAGAGGGCGACCTTCACCCCGGTCTCCTGCTCGATCTCGGCCGTGTGTCGATGCCCCGCAGGTGCGTAGATCCGCATGACGCCGGCGCGTTCCGGATGTTGCGATGCCGTCCCGCCATCGACGCCTCCCGCGGATGATCCCGTCTTGGCGTCCACGACGAGCCGCTCGGGATCGATGAGGCCCGCCTTCGCGAGCGGGTGGATCGCGAGGATCGCTGCGGTCGCGATGCAGCCGGGACCCGAGACCAGCGTCGCTTGGCGAATCGCTTCTCGATGAAGTTCGGGCAGCCCATATACGGACTGGGCGAGCAGGTCGGGGCGAGGATGCTCGACGCCGTAGTATTCGCGATAGAGGGCAGGATCTTTCAGCCGGAAGTCTGCGCTGAGGTCGATGACCTTCCCGGCGCGGACGAGGAAATCGGACATCCGCCCCATGGACCGGCCGTGCGGCATCGCAAGGAAGAGGAGGTCGCATGGTTCCAAGTCGGAGTGCGGCGTGAAACTGAGGTCCGTGACCCTCCGGAGGTTCGGATGGGCCCGACCGATCGGCTTGCCAGCCATCGAGTCCGAGGTGACCTGGGCGACTTCGACCTTCGGGTGTCG
>VBMC01000277.1 GCA_005879015.1 Methanobacteriota archaeon | reverse complement strand
CGAGCGCGTCAAGCGCTGCGTGATCCACTACGCCACCCCCGACGGGAAGGTCATCCCGTTCTGCGCGTACAACACGGGACCGAACTTCCGCGAAGAGATCGAGAAGAAGTTTGCCGTGCCGATCGAGGAGTGGCGGGGCCGGCATGCCTGAGCAGGTTGTCTCGATCCGTCCCTCGGTCCGCGACAACGGAATCATGGCGATCGACGACATGCTCTGCATGCACTGCGGAGCCTGCGTGGGCACCTGCCCGACGAACGCGATCTTCCTGAACGAGGTCTACCTGACGTTCAACGAGGACTGCACGCAGTGCGGCATGTGCGTGAAGGTCTGCCCGGTCGGCGCGATCGACTATCCGCGTGGGCACAAGCTCCACACGATGAAGTAGCCGCGGCGTGGCCGATTCGGCGGCGATTGAGTTAATCTGATATAGCCCGTGCCGATGGAAGGTCCAGCAACACGATGCCCTCCTATCAGTACGACGTCGTCGTGGTCGGCGCAGGCCCCGCGGGTTCGATGACGGCCCGCTATGCAGCCGAGGGCGGTTGTCGCACCCTTCTGATCGAAAAGCGGCAGGAGATCGGCTCGCCGGTGCGCTGCGGGGAAGGCTTGGCCCGCCACTTCGTCGAAGACACGCACCTCCCGTTCGACCAGAAATGGGTCGGCCGCGAGGTGGCCGCGAAGGCCGGCGCCGACATCTGGCTGAAGACGACCGCGACCGCGATCCTGAAGGACGACGGCTGGGTTCGCGGCGTGCGGGCGAAGCGTCTCGAGGAGGAGATGAACCTCGAGGCGAAGTGCATCGTTGCGGCGGACGGCTACGAGAGCCAGGTGGGGCGCTGGGCCGGATTCAAGACGCTCCTCCGGGCGGGGGACATCACAGGTACCCTCCAGTATCGGCTCACGAACATCAGCGAGGGGCACGATTTCCCCGATTACTGCGAATTCTGGCTCGGCACCTGCGCACCGGCAGGGTACATCTGGGTGTTCCCAAAGGACGAATCAACAGCGAACGTCGGGATCGGGGTCTCGCTGGACCGGCTGAAGAACCGGGTCGACATCAAGGGCTATCTGGATCGCTGGATCGCACAGGATCCGCGGATGGCGCACGCGCAGCCCCTCGACATGGTCACGGGCGGCGTGTCGACGGCCCCGCCGATCAAGAAGTCCGTCGGCAACGGCATCGCGCTCGTCGGCGACGCCGCCCGGATGATCGACCCGATCACGGGCGGAGGCATCGGGAACGGCATGCTCGCGGGCATGCTCCTGGGGAAGGTCCTCGCCAAGTGCAACGAGACCGGCGATTTCTCGGAGGCCGCCCTGATGGAATACGAGAAGGGGTGGCGCGCGAAGCTCGAGGAGAACCTCTATCGGAACTGGCTCGCAAAGAACAAACTCGTGACCCTGTCCGACCGCGAGTTTGACGACATCATCCAGGTCTTGGCCGAGGTGGGCGTGCACAAACTCAGCGTCCGAGCCATCCTCAAGGTGCTCAAGGACGCGAAACCCGAGCTCGTCGCGAAATTCGCAGAGTTCATCTGACGCTTACCTTGACTTCCAGGACAGCCCGCGGGCGGCCACGACGAAGAACACGACCGCGAATCCCAACGTGACGAGCAGGTCGACGAAGGCGGTCGCATCGGTCCCGAAGGTCATCGTCGCCCGTAGGCCTTCATTGATGTAGGTGAGCGGCAGGAGCCGAGCCCCCGTCTGGAGGAAGGACGGCATCGCGTCGACCGGGAAGAACGACCCCGCCAGGAACATCATGGGGAATCCGATCGCATTGGCGATGGCCGCCCCGGTCTCGGGGTCGCGGACGAAGATCCCGAGGACCATCCCCAACGACGTGAATTCGAGCGTGCCGGCGATAATGATTAGGATCGCCATTGGGGTGACGACAGCCTTCAGCCCGAAGATTACGATCCCGGTGAGGACCATGAGGGCCACCGAGGCGAACAGCAGGACGATGTGGAAGACCACCTTGGCGGCGAGCCATTCAGCCTTGCTCAGTTTCGTCGTCGCGAGGAGTTTGAAGTACCGCCGGGAGCGGTACTCGGCGCAGATGGCCGTCATCCCGAACAAGGGGGTCGAGAGGATGGTGAAGCCGATGATGCCCGGCAGGAACAGGTCGATGTACGTCAGATGGCGGAGGCCCGGGACGGACGTCGGAAGGACGTTCACGACGGGCGCAGCCTTCGCGACCTTGAGATTAAACGCCGTCGCGACCGCGTCGACCGCGGACACGGCG